>CALMGO010000606.1 GCA_937863625.1 uncultured bacterium | reverse complement strand
GTTGATGTAAAGGCAGGTGTAGTACGCGACCTTTACGAAACTCACGAACGCCATCGTGAATACGATAATGATGCCGCCGACTGCAATCGGTACGTATATCGGCTGCGGAAGCGCGGAGTAGGTGAAGAACCCAGCAACGACACCGCCGGCGACGCCAAGAAAGCCGATGATATTTCCCACCATTGTCACGGCGATCTCGCCGACGGCGACGATGAGGAGATTCTTAGCGGCGATTTCACGCGCGCGCTTGACGGCGCGCCACATCGAAAAGTCCTCTATCACAATCGCAGGGAGGATTAGAAACGACGCCACCGTCCAGAGCCTCGAGATGAGGCTGCTCACAAACGTCTCGCGCCCCTTTTTGTCGCGCGCCATGCTCGCTATGATTTCGACGACGGTCGCTATGAGGGCGAGAAGCACAATGCCGCCGATACGTCTCGTGACGACGGCGAGCGCCTCGCCGACTCTGGCATCGCGCCCCATGAGGTGGGCGTGAACGAGGCTGATGGTCATGGCGGTGAAAAAGTACGTGATGATAAACGCACCGAGAATCGTCAAGACATAGAAGGCGTACTGCATGTATTGTCTCGTTTTTTCATCCTGCGGCCCGCTCTCGTAACGCCGCTCGGCGGGAGCGGTCTCGGCGACGACGGCGGGCAGCGCCTCAGGCTCCTCCTGTCCGGCGGCGACTGCGTCTCTTTCGGCGCCGGCCTCGGCGCGCGCTTCTTCCACTTTAGCGTCAAGCTCCTCCTGCGGGGTGCGGCGCATGGAGTCGCCTGCGCTTTTGACGGCCTCAACGTCGGACTTCTCCACGCCTGCAAGCCAGAGGTTATCCGTCGCGTAGAGCGCTGCGATTATGATGACAACATAGCCGATATTGGCCACGATGGAAAGAAGAGACGGCACAAGGAGGTCCTTGTCCTTGAACGCCATCTTTATCGACGCCCAGATAAACGAAAATGCACGTCCGATGCGTTCGAACAGATAGTCCATTTGTGGCCCCCTTTGTAATAGGGTCGCGCTTTCGGGGTTATCGCTGTTCTATTGAAAAGACCGGCGCTTATTAACAGAAGGGTTTCCGCCAAGGGGGCGTGAATCGGGGACAGACACTTCCGGGAAACCGCAAGGCGCAAGATGAAGCGCCAAGGGCTCCGGAGTAAGTCCCCGATTTCACTCCTTCGGCGTTCGCAATGGTCTTTTCAAGAGAGCATATTCGCGTTTATTTTCAGAGCGCCGTGGGCGAATGGTCGCCAGGGTAATACGGTTCAATATGCACGAGCGCGTGCGTAACCTTGGGCATATCGTGGATGAGGCGTTCCTTTACTGCGGTGGCGATTTTGTGCGCCTCCCTGACCGGCATCTCGGCATCGACCTCCACATGGATGTCGATGAGGACGTCCATTCCGGAGGTGCGGGCGATGATTTTTTCGACGTCCTTTACGCCTTCGACGGACCTGGCGACCCTGCCGATCTGGACTCGCAAGTCGCGCGAGGCCTGGGTATCCATAAGGCCGGCGGCGCTCTGTTTGAAGAGCTGCCATGCGACCCAGAAAATGAGGACGGCCACTCCCAACGCCGAGGCCTCGTCGGCCCAGTGCCATTTTTCGCCGCCGAGCATGGCCGCGCCTACGCCTATGGCCACGCCGACGCTTGAGAGCGCGTCGCTTCGGTGGTGCCAAGCGTCGGCCACGAGGGAGACGAGGCTGAGCTTCCTTCCGACCTTGACCTGGTAGTGGTACATCCACTCCTTGACGAGTATCGACAACAACGCGGCATAGAGCGTGTAGTGCTTGGGCTCTTCAAGCGTCGAGGCGCCTTTCATGAACTGGTAGATGCCGAGGATGCTTTCGTATGCGATGCTGACCCCGACGACAAAGAGGGCAATCGCTACGACCTTGCCGGCTATCGGCTCGGCCTTGCCGTGGCCGTAGGGGTGGGCCTCGTCGGCGGGGCGCTGAGCGATCTTGAGGCCGACCCAGACTGCGACACTCGTAATGGTGTCGGAGAGGGTGTGAATGGCGTCGGCAATCATGGCCAGGGAATTACCGAATACGCCTGCGGCGAGTTTGAGTAGTCCAAGCACGGTATTAACGGCTATGGAAACGTAAGTGGTGCGCTCGGCCTCGCGATACTGGCCGTCGGTGTCCTCATGGCGGCGATCGTCGTGCGGCAAGGCGGGTCTCCGTTTACTCAGTCCTGGGGCAGTTTCAGGATATTATCATCGCTGCCGACGACAATGAGGATGTCCTTGGACTCGATGGAATCGGTTGGTTTCGGGACGTCGATAATCTTTTCCTGGTAGATGACCCTGCCGTCGGGGCCCTTTGCGGTCATGCGGCGCTTTATAGCGACGAGGTTGACCTCGTACTTTCGGCGGAGGTCGAGTTCGACGATCTGCTTACCCTGAAACGCGCGAGGGGCTTCGAACTGAACGAGGCTGTGGCCGTCGGCGAGTTCGACGTAGTCGACGATATTGGGGGCGATGAGCCTCTGGGCAAGGCGAAGCGCGGACTCCTCCTCGGGGTAGACGACCTCGTCTGCGCCGATGGCCTTCAAGATACGGGCGCGCATCTCACTTTCGGCGCGGCAGACGATGCGCTTTACGTTCATCTTCTTGAGGGTGGCGACAGCCATGGCCTTGGCCTCAAAGCTCTGCCCGATGGCGACGATGATGGCGTCCATCTTGTCGACGTCCTGTGCGGCGAGCGCCTTTTCGTCGGTCGCGTCGAGGCGGAGCGAGAGGGTCACGGCCTCGCGCACGTCGTCGACCATTTCGAGCGACGTGTCGATGGCGACGACTTCGGCGCCGTTTTTCGCGAGCGTTTTTGCCAGAGTCTGGCCGAACCTGCCCAAGCCGATTACCGCAAATCGTGGCATCTCACACCCCTAACCTATGACCACCCGTTCAGTCGGGTATTCGTAGTCCACAAGCCCGCTTTTCTGCGCGATAGACACGGCCAGCATCAACTGGCCTATCCGTCCGGCAAGCATCGTCACCATGATAACAACCTTCGCCGCCGGCGACAAGGCGGCCGAAAGCGAAAGCGGGGTTCCGGGCGCACCCGTCGAGAGCCCCACTGTGCCAAGGGCGCTTATCTGCTCAAAAAGAAGCCGCTCAAACCGGATGCCGGGCTCGAGTATCGACAGCACCACCGCCCCTCCCAGCACGAGCATCACGGCCAGCAGCACTACCATGAATGCATGGCGGATGCTTCGGAGCGGTATGGTCCTCTGGCACAACTCCACGTTCATGCGGTTTCGCATCGTGGATCGGACGGCGGCGACGAGAATCGCGAAAGTGGACGTTTTTACCCCGCCGCCGGTGCCGCCGGGCGAGGCGCCGATGAACATGAGCGCCATAATTACGAGATACGTCGCGGTGGCCATCTTTGAGAAACTCACAGTGTTGAACCCGGCCGTACGAGGAGTGACCGATTGGAACCATATCGACAGGAGCTTTTCCTTGAGCGTCATCCCCTCAAGAGCGCCGTACCACTCCATCGAGCCGAATGAGAATATCCCGAAAAGAAGCAGTCCTCCCGTCGTGAGAAGGACGATTTTCGACTGGAGGCTAAGGTATACCGGCGTGTCGCCGGCGGCGAGATTCTTCAGGAGCCGCCTTCGGACCTTGAGCCGTTTCTTGAGTTTATACCAGAGCTTGGCCGCCAGGTCCTGTTGAACGACAAACCCCAGCCCGCCGAAAATGATAAGGCCCGTTATGACGGCATTGAGAGTGATGGAGCCGCGATACGCCACGAACGACGTCGAAAACAGGCAGAACCCGGCATTGCAGTATGCGCTGACCGAGTGAAATATGCTCAGGTACACCCGCTGGGTAACGGTCAGATTGCCTTGCCAGACGCCATAGAGCGAAAACGCGCCGAGCCCCTCTATCAGAAGCGTAATGACAAGTATGTACGTGATGAGACGAGGGAGTTTGTTTGTGACCTCATAGCTCAAGACGTCCTGCATGACGACTCGTTCGCTGAGACCCATGCCTTTGCCAATGACGAGCGAGGCAAACGTCACAAACGTCATCAACCCGAGGCCGCCTATCTGAATGAGACACAGTATCACTATCTGGCCGAACGTGCTGAAGTACGACCCCGTATCCTTTACTACAAGGCCGGTCACGCAGACCGCGCTTGTCGCGGTAAAAAGCGAGTCCACTACAGGAATGCGCCCATCGGTAAATTTGGCCTGTGCGGTCAACGCCTGGGGACTCGACAGCAACACCGCCCCCATAAGGATGATGATTACAAAACTCGCGAGGACAAACACCGCCGGCTGAAACTTGGTGGCGCTCAAGTGCTTCTGGTACACGACAGCCTTGCTCACGAGCGTCAGGATGATATAGGCCTGCCCGAGGATAAGATAAATCCGGTTGAGGCCGAGTCCCTGGGATCTCAGGAATTCGCCGACGTCGGGCCTCTGGAGGAAATACCTCGCGGAAAACACCGCAGCAATAAAACCGACGGCAAGCAGAGTGTCGAACAGATTTGACCGCATGTGGCGAAGCTTGGAGGGAGCGATGAAGAACTTCGCGAAATTCTCGAAAAGAAAGAGACAGACGACAACGGCGTTAAGCCAGAGCGCTCCCCGGCGGGCCTGACCGATCAGGGTCGGGATCCAGCCGAGGTCCACGAGAAGCGTAAGCACGGCCAGAATCGCGACCGCGATCGCTATGCGGTCTATCACGCGCAGGACGCTGCTCATTCTGCCGGGACGGCCTTCCGACATTAGCAAACCTTTCGGGGAAGTCGGGCCGCGGGGGACGACCGACGGACGCTGCGGCGCGTACCACGAGACCCTGCGCAGACAGCCGAGACGAAGTGCAAAAGCGACATTCGCCCTTACCCCCAATCAAGAGTTTTCGGACACTACCGCTTCCGCTTGAAACGCTTGCCCCTGGGGCGCTTTTGGTTGCTCGACGTAGAGAAATAGAGCACGACCGACACCACCAGCGCCGCCAGGAGAACCCAGTCAACCTTCATGCCGAGGTGGAAGACACCCACCACGCCATAGAACGCGGCGACGACCCACGTGGGAATCACCGTGTAAAAACCGTAGGCCCTTCCGGTGAGCATCACGGCCGACAACAAGAGCACCAGCGTCGGGCACGGCACTATCCCCAGCGGAGCAGAAAGAATGACTCCTCTGACTCCTTCGACAAATTCCGGGTAGAAGAACGCAAAAAGCCCGAAAAGCGACGCAATTGCAATCCTGACCGGCCCGGCCTTCATGTTCGGCGGCAGCAAGAGCGCCTCCCGCCCCCACAAAAGGCCCAGCGGAAACAGCAGGAAGAATGTAAGCGGGGTTTCCTGTTCCTCAAACCCGATCGCCATCACGGACGCGGCAGTCGCCAAAAGCCCGGCGTAAGCCGCCAGGTATCCCGTCAGGACCCGTCTCCTGGCAATACACCAACCCACCAGCACGAGCAGGATGACGCGGATGAAGGGCGAGAAAGCCAGGCCCTGTTCGACGGTGGCGGTGAGTTTTCGGAGGATTTCGTCTGCACTTGGCATATAGGGTTCCCGTTACCTCAAGACCTTTTCCATGTCGTGCCTTCGGGTCCGTCTTTGAGTTCCACGCCGATGGCGGAGAGCCCCTTGCGGACGGCGTCGGCGCCGGCGAAATTCTTTTCACTGCGCATTTTGGCGCGCAGTTCGATAAGGAGCTCCATGAGGCTGCCTTCGAGCGCACCCCCGGAACCTTCGTCGGTGAGCAGTTTATCCGTAATGATGCCGAGGACATCGCCGCCGAGACGGAGGAAACACTCGTCGATTTTCTCGAGGGCTTTTCGGCCTGGAGCGCCGTCGGCGAGGAGTGAATTGGTCCACCTTACCATGTCGCTCAGGACGGCCACGGCCTGTGGAGTGTTAAAGTCCTCGTCCATCGCCTCCTCAAACCGTGCGCGAAATTCGTCGAGCCTGGCAAGAGCCTCGGCGTCACCGGATCCTTCGGCGGGGGTCTCGGTGGCGGAGAGCGCCTTTCTGACGGAGGCCACCGCGGCATGAATGCGCATGAGGCCCTTTTCGGCGGCCTCTATCGCCGTCTCGGAAAAGTCGAGCGGGCTTCGGTAGTGACTCGTGAGCACGAAGTAGCGAATCGCGAGCGGCGCGCGCCTGGCAAATGCGTCTTTGAGGGTGATGAAGTTTCCGAGGGACTTGCCCATCTTGACGCCGTCGACGGTGACCATGTTGTTGTGGAGCCAGTACTTGACGAAAGGCTTTCCCGTGGCGGCCTCGCTCTGGGCGATCTCGCATTCGTGATGGGGGAATGAATTTTCCAGGCCGCCGCCGTGAATGTCTATCGTATCGCCGAGGTAGCGCATGGACATGACGGAGCACTCGAGGTGCCAGCCGGGGTAACCCCAGCCCCAGGGGCTGTTCCACCGGAGAATGTGCCCCTTCTGGGCCTTTTTCCACAGTGCGAAATCCGCGGGGTGGCGCTTTTCCGCGGCGACCTCGACCCTGGCGCCAGCTTCGAGCTCGTCGACTTTCTTGCCGGAGAGTTTGCCGTAGGAGGGGAATCTGGACACGTCGAAATAGACTGAGCCGTCGGCCTCGTAGGCAAAACCCTTTTCGACAAGCGTCTTGACGAGTTCTATCTGTTCGGGGACGTGTCCGCTCGCGCGCGGCGATATGTCGGGGCGCAGGACGTTAAGCGCATCCATGTCCTGGAAATATGAGCGGGAGTAGGTCTCCACAAGCTGCATGGGGTCGACGCGCTCACTGGCGGCGCGTTTTTCGATTTTGTCCTCGCCCTGGTCGGCGTTATCGGTGAGGTGCCCGACATCGGTTATATTCTGCACGTATTTCACGATGTAGCCAAGGTATCTGAGGTATCGCACGACGACGTCAAACGCGACGTACGACTTGGCGTGGCCGATGTGGGGATGGTCGTAGACGGTAGGGCCGCAGACGTACATGGTGACGTACTTGTCCTCTATGGGCTTAAACTCCTCTTTGCTGCGGCTCAGGGTGTTAAATACCTTCAACGCCATCCAAGGCTCCTTTTCGCGAATAATGGACGTCCCCGACAGGGGCCAAATGATACCAGAGCGGCCGCCGGCATGCAAGTTTGGCTTGCAGCGGCGCGCGGGGAGTCGATTCGGTTGAATAATCTCCCATCATGGTGTAATATTGCTCCAGTGGCGCGCGAAAGGGGCCGAATCTGTATTAACGGCGGCCCACGGCCGCGGACAGGGAAATTGTTTGCCAATGGCCCCTTTGCAGGAGGTGTTGCTTGAACTTGTGGCTCACGCGCCTCTTGCGAAACGCCATCACCGCGGTGACGTCGTTGGGCAGTTTTGCGAGGTTTGTCATCAGCACGGTTGACGGCGTCCGCGCCGAACCTCCGCAAAGGCGCGTAATCGTGCCGCTGATGGTTGAAATCGGGCTGAAGTCGGTGGGGGTCGTGCTGGCGACCGGGGCGTTTGTCGGCATGGTGCTTGCGGTTCAGATATATAACCAACTCCATAAGATGGGCGCGGAATCGACGGCCGGCCCGATCATAAATCTCTCCATCGTATCCGAACTGGGGCCCGTGCTTGCGGCCATCATCCTCGCCGGACGCGTCGGCGGCGCCATGGCTGCGGAGCTCGGGACGATGAAGGTCACCGAGCAGATAGACGCGCTGCGCACGCTCGGGGCCGACCCGGTCACGTATCTTGTCACGCCGCGGTTTCTCTCATGCCTGCTTCTCGTGCCGATTCTGACGCTTTACAGCGACGCGATAGGCGTTGTGGGCGGCTACGTTATGAGCGTGAAGTTTTACGCCATTTCCGAACATTATTACTGGGAGCAGACGAGGCGTTTTCTGGAGATGTGGGACGTTTTCGTCGGCATCGCCAAGTCACTGTTTTTCGGGGGCGCGATAGGGTTGATCTGCTGCTACAAGGGCTTTCAGGCCGGGCAGGGCGCCGAAGGCGTCGGACGCGCGACGACGAACGCCTTTGTCGCGGCTTTTATCACAATACTCGTAAGCAACTTTTTCATGTCGCTTTTCTTCAACACTCTGTACCGGGTTCTTCACTCGTGAGGATGCCGTAATGACCGATGTCGTCTGCGCGACGAAACCATCCGAAGGTCTTATCCGGATAGAACAGGTCTGGAAACGTTTCGGCTCGACCCATGTCCTGCGCGGCGCGCATATCAATATCTGCAGGGGCGAGACGCTGGTCATCATAGGCGAATCCGGCTGCGGCAAATCGGTTCTGCTGAAGCACATCATAGGTCTTCTCCGCCCGGACAAGGGGCGCGTGATTTTCGACCACATCGAGATAAGCGCGACCGACGAGACGGACCTGGCGACGGTGCGCAGGCGGTTCGGGATGGTCTTTCAACTGGCGGCGCTTTTTGACTCGATGAGCGTCAGGGAAAACGTCGCGTTCGGGCTTTACCGCCACACGAACTACTCCGAGGACAGGATATCAAGCATCGTCACGGAGAAGCTTCGCCTCGTCGGCCTCTCCGGAGTCGAGAGTAAAATGCCCAGCGAGCTCTCCGGCGGCATGAGAAAACGGGTCGGCATCGCGCGGGCTATTGCGCTCGATCCGGAGGTAATCCTCTATGACGAGCCGACCACCGGCCTCGACCCTATCATGTCCGACGTCATAAACGAGCTCATCCTTCGCGTCCAGAGGAGCCAGAACACGACGTCAATCGTCGTAACACACGACATGAAGAGCGCATACAAGATCGGCACGCGTATCGCCATGCTTCACAAGGGAAAGATAATCCAGGTCGGCACGCCCGAGGAAATCCAGAACACGACGAACCCGATCGTCGGACAGTTTATCCGGGGCGAGGCGCGCGAACGCATCGAGGAATCTCTGGCCTGAAAAGAAAGAGGCCGCCCCGTGAGGGACGGCCCCGCGACACCACCTCTGCAGGGGCATGTCAGTCGATCTTCACGAACTTCGTCTGTCCCTGGCGTTTTCTCAAGACCACAAATGACTCGGACTTCGGGACTTTGGAGACGGCGGCGTTGAAGTCATCGGCCGACTCGACGGAGGTCTGTCCGCCCTTGTAGGTTATCTGCGTAATGAGATCACCGGGCTCAATGTCGGCCTTTTCGGCGCGACTGCCCGGAGCCACCTCGGTAACTACCACGCCCTTTTCGCCTTCGCCATAGCCGAAGCTCTCGGCAAAGGCAGGCGTAAGCGTCTGCACGGTAAGGCCGATATCGGTCTGGACCACGCCTCCCTCGCCCTGGGCGTCGGCGAGGTTTTTGGGCTGTTTGGCGATTTCAATATCGACAGACACTTTTTCGGTTTTGCCGTCGACAAGGCGCAGAAGTTCGGCTTTGATCGTCGAGCCCACCGGCATATCAGCCACGATAAGGCGGAGTTTGCGCGAGTCTTCGACGTTTTTCCCATTTAGCGTAACAAGGAGGTCGCCGTCTTTTATGCCGGCGGTCTCGGCAGGCTGACCAGGCACGACCATGGCAACGTATACGCCGGTCGCGTCGCCGTAGGCAGCGGCCCGCTCTTTGTCCTTCGGCGGGAAGGAGTCTTTGTCGGACATATTGGCTATTTCGATACCGACCCAGCCGCGCACGACTTCGCCGTTTTCGATAAGCGAGGCGGTTATCTTGTGCGCGAGATTGGAGGGTATCGCAAAGGCTATGCCGGCAAACTGCGGGGCTCCGTGGGTCGCAATGGCGCTGTTTATCCCGACGAGACTCCCGTGAATGTCGGTCAGCGGTCCGCCGGAATTGCCCGGGTTTATCGCGGCGTCGGTCTGAATGAAATCCTCATAAGCGTTTATGCCGCCGGGAGCACCGATAATCCCGAGGTCCACGCGCCCCTTGGCGGATACTATGCCCTTTGTGACCGTGTACTCGAGGCCTTCAGGCTGGCCGAACGCGAGCACCCAGTGGCCGACCTGGAGCTTGTCGCTGTCGCCCCACTGGATCTCCTGGAGGCCTTCAGCCTTTATCTGCAAAACGGCCAGGTCGGTTCTCGGGTCGGCGCCGACAAGGGTGGCTTCGTAACGCTTGCCGTCAACGAGCGTGACGCCGATGTCGGTCGCGCCGTCCACGACGTGATTATTGGTGAGGACATAGCCATTTTTGGCATCGATAATGACGCCGGACCCCATTCCCTTCATCTGGGGGGCTTCCTGGGGCTCACTGGGCGCCCGGCCGCGTCTGCGGGGCTGGTTTTGCGGAGACGGAGAGTCAAAAAACCTCTGTATGTCCGGCGGAAAGGCGAAGTCCGGCCAGTCTCCCTGGCCGATGCGCTGCACTCCCTCGACGGGCTTGGCGATATCGATATTGACGACGGTGGCCTTGACGGATGCGGCGACCTGGGCGAACTCTTCCTGCAACTGCTCGGCAACGCTTGCCTTTACGGGTTCGCTTGCCGCCGCGGCGCTCTTTGAGGCCGCAGGCAGAGACAGCGCCAAAGCCGCCGATACCGCCAGAGCAATCAGCGCAGCGTAGAAGATCCTCCTCGCATTCATTTTATGCTCCTTTTACAGAAGTCCCGGATGTATCGGCCATCTATCTGGAAACGTCGCTGTAGCGCCCCTCTTCGAGGCTCACGAGCCGCGCTTCGAGTGTCTTTATGCGTTCTTCAAGTTTACGGTACTCCTCCATGGACACGTAGCCGTCCTGGCGGAAAAGTCCCGACATATCACGCGGATATCGTGGAAAGTAGAGTTCGGGGCCGACAGAGCCAGTACGCCCCCGGTCGCTCACCATTCGGTATTGGCCGCCGTTGTCGCCGACGCCATAGGCAACCGGCACGGCGGCTACGCCTACGGCCGAGGGGGCCACCGCGAGATCCTGCTGTCCGGGCGCTCCCGACGCGCCTTGCGGCGGTTCATAACCTGGGATTACATACGCCACGAGCAAAAAGACGGCGGCGGCCGCAGCGGCAACTGAACCGACGAAGTACCAGCGCACGGGCTGTGACTCTTTCGGCGACGCGGTAGTCCTCACAGCATCGAGCCGTCGTGAGACGTCCCGGTAGAAGGCAAATCCCGGCTCAAGCGTCACGGCACCCACCTCGTGAAGCGCGCCAAGCGCCTTCTTGTAAGAAGCCTCGTCGGCGCGGCATGAGGGGCACGTCTCAAGATGCGCGGCCACGCTGGCGGCGGTGTCGGCGTCGAGTTCATGCGCGACGCAGGCGTCGAGTAGTCTTTTTGATTTTCTGCAATCCATCTTTACTGCTCCTGGTCGCTTTGTGCTGACCACATGTCTCTAAAAAGCGCTCTGGCCCTGTGCAGCCTCCACCGGACCGTAGCCGCGTTAGTGCCGGTTATCTCTGCGATTTCCGCTATCTCGGCGCCTTCCATGTCCCGCAGGACGAGCACGATTTTGTACTTTTCCGGCAATTCGGCGATGGCTTTCCGGACCTGTCCGGCCCTTTCGTGCCGCTGGGCGGCCTCATCGGGTCCTTCGCGGCCGTCGCCGAGGGTCTCATCAAGCCCGTCCGGGAAACCCTGTCTACGTTTTCGCCTGCGCAGCCTGTCGAGGGCGAGATTGGTCACTATTCTTCGCAACCACGTTGCCACGCTCCATTTATCGTCGTAGCGGTCGACCTTTTCCCATGCTCTGACAAATGCGTCCTGCGCACAGTCGAGGGCCTCTTCGCGGCTGCCGAGGAGTTTCAAGGCCAAGCCGGTCACCATATTGGCGTAATTATTTACGAGCAGGCCAAACGCCTCCCGGTCGCCGCCGCGCGCCCGCTGCATTGCGTCACGCGAATCGTCAGTTTTGCGCCCGGTCGGCCCCTTGCCGTGGGTCATCTTGTGCCTTACCTTTCGAATATACGCTTGTTGAGTGCCCCTGTTTGACGTTTTATCGGACGCAACGACGGCGGCCGGCTGAATATTCTAAGGAAAATCCCCCAAATCGCCGAAAGAAATAACCGGTCGCATGGAAGCGACTTGCAAGGAGACTTGATGGATAGGGAGATCCTCGTGGCCGGCTCCTCAAACCTGCTGGCCTGCGAAATCCAACGAAAACAGGCCCCAAGACTGCGCGAGTTTTTCGCCAGCGTTCTCGGCGGGGCGGTCCCCGTCGGCGTCGTCGAGAATGCGGTGCGCTCCACACGTCAGGGCAGGCTGATGTCGGTGGCCGATAAAGACGGCTACCTGGTGCTGCTTCCCTTTCAGATCGGCCCGGACGCCTCCGGGCAGATAGGGCCGCCGGTCTTTCACCCGCGCGCGGCAGGGAGGGAGGCGCTGTTGCTGCGCATGGCGGCCACCAAAATCATCGAAGCGGGGGCGGTCGCTCTTCACATCGCTTTGCCTCCGGATAGCCGAATCGGGGGGCTTTTGGTTTCATCGGGGCTTGAAAAGGGTCCGACAATGATCGAGATGGCCGGGCCGGTTCATCTGGAAATGCCCCAACAGGATGTCAAGTGGTGCTCCTACCGCGCGAAGGAGCGCAGGCGCTTTGCCGAGGTATTTTATAAGACTCTCGAGGGGAGTCTCGACTTTCCCGAGATGCCGGTGTGCAAAGACAGCGTCAAGCTGATGCGGGCCTTTCAGCAGAGAGGCGTCTTCACAAACGAAGATTTTGCGCTGCTTGGCGTGCCGGTGGAGATAGCAGGAGTGCTGCTTCTGGTGAGAGAGGCGATGCACATGGAAATCGCCTACATGGGACTTGTCCCCGCCTTTCGAGGCAAGGGTCTATCAAGCGCGCTCATGTCGCGCGCATTCAGCCGAGCGCAGGCGCATGATGTAAGCGACCTGGTGGCCACGGTAGACACAAGAAACATACCTGCGATAGCGGTGTACAAGCACTTCGGCCTTAGCGAAAGGCGTGCCGTAGAAGTCTACTACCGCCTCGAAAATAAAAGTTAAAATTCCCTCGCCGCTCAAGTCCTCTTTTCCTTTGGGAGTTACGTCGCAGCGCGGTCGCTTGAAAAAAATCCCGTGGAAATCTGCGTTGACATCCTCTCCAAAGGCATATACTATTCCTCTCTGTTCGGGTAGGGGGGGAAGTATTCCGGGGTGAGTAAGAGCTTCACTGGCCGCGTCACGTCAAAAAGCGCGTTGTGCGAGTGAGCTACTTGTTTGTGCGCTCCGGCATTCTTCCTACTGACGCAAAAGTAATCGCGGGCGCACGCCGCGTTATTAGGGGGTAGCCGGTGGAAGCGACAGCTGCCGTAATCTGGGAGCAAGTCCTTACAGACATCCGAAGCGAAGTAGGCGAAACGCGATTTAACCTGTGGTTCACCAATACCGTTGCAGTCGACTGCAAGAGCGACTCGCTAACGGTGGGAGTCCCCAGCACGTTTGTCGCCGAGTGGCTTGAGACTCATTATGCGAGGATACTGGCCGCGAGCGCGTCAAGACGGCTGGGATGCGCGGTCAAGCCGAGGTTTGTCGTCGACGGCGGACTCTTTCGCGGCAAGGTGCTGCAGGAGTCGGTCGCGAAAAACGAACTGCTCGACGAAGTCGCGCCCGCAGCGCCGGCCGATTTCGAGGCGTCAAAGTACACTCTTGAGAACTTCGTCGTCGGGCCGTGCAACTCCGTCGCGTACGCGGCCGTGCGCAAGGTCATCGAGTCGCCGGGCAAGGCGTACAATCCGCTCTTTCTTCACGGCGGAGTGGGCCTCGGCAAGACGCATCTTCTCGTCGCAATCGCCAACAGCATAAAAGGCAACCGCCGGCGCGGCACGATAGAATACGTGTCGGCCGAGGCATTCACGAACAGGTTCATCGCCGCGCTCAAGTACGGCAGTCTCGACGCGTTCCGCGCGCGCTATCGCAAGACCAAGCTGCTGGTCATAGACGACGTGCATTTTCTGGCCAACAAGCCGGCGACGCAGGATGAGTTTCTGAACACATTCAACGCGCTCAGCCGCGACGGCGCGCAGATAGTAATGGCCTCGGACTCTCACCCGAAACTTATCGCTAAACTCAAAGAAACGCTCGTCACGCGCTTTCTCTCGGGGATGGTAGCACGACTGGACAAGCCGGGTTATCAGACGCGGCTGGAGATACTCAACCGCAAATGCGCGAGGAGAAATCTCGTCCTCGCTCCGGAGGTCAGCGATTTTGTCGCGCGCCGTCTCAAGGGAAGCGTCCGCGAAATAGAAGGCGCGGTCAATACGCTTGCCGCGGTGGCCAGCATTTCGCGCGCGCCGGTAACGAGCGCGATCGCGTCGGAAGTCCTCCGCAGCCTCATCGACGACAAGAGCCGTCCCGTACGCCTTCCCGAGATAGACTCCGTGGTGTCGGCCTACTCGGGACTTCCCGAGGGGCAGATAAGAAGCGCACGCCGTACGCGCTCGGTGAGCCAGGCAAGGCACATCGCGATGTATCTTGCGCGGCAACTGGGGGGATTTTCCTACGAGGAAATCGGCACCTACTTCGGCGGCCGCAACCATTCGAGCGTCGTGGCGGCCGTCGGCAAGATCTCGCGCATGACGCGGGATGACGGCGAGTTCGCAAGGGAAGTCTCGGCGTTGAAAAGCGAGTTCGCCCAATAGGCGCCTCGCGCCGGACAGGCAGGCATGTTTCACATCGTCATAGACGGATACAACCTCATTCACGCCTCGCGCGGACTCGACCACGATTGGACGGACCTCTCGCTTGAGGAC
>CALMGO010000605.1 GCA_937863625.1 uncultured bacterium | reverse complement strand
CCAAGCCTATAGCGCGACTGTCCAGGCCACTGGCGGAACACTGCCGTACACGTGGTCGCTCGTATCAGGCAGTCTGCCGAACGGCCTGTCGCTCAGTCCTTCGACGGGTGTCATAAGCGGCACCGCGTCAAAGAAAGGCACGTTCAGTTTCACCATAAGGTGCACGGACGCCAACAGCCAGTACGATGATCAGGCGCTGGCAATAACGATCAGTTAGGCGCACTGCTGACTACGGAAGCAAAACTTTCGTAAGGATGTTTTCAGGGCCGCCGGGAAATCCCGGCGGCCCTGAATCTTGTGTGCGGCGTCGGGCGCGCTTGGAGAGTCCAGCGCTGCGACATGAACTTCCCAAACGGACGACACAATCATGGGGCGATGGGCACGGGATCCCATTTCATCCCTTTGCTGCATGAGTGGCCGCGCCCACGCCGCGATTAGCGAGCTTTAGGCGGTCCGACGTCCCTTGGTCGCACTTTCCCCTTGAAGGAGCACGCATACGTATATATATTGAAGGCTTTAGCGACTGTATTTGCCCGTTTTTTCGCCCCTATCCGATTGAGGTGGCATATGTTACGGCAACCGGCGGTCGCCGGAGCCTTCTATCCCGGGGATAAGGTCCGCCTTGCGTCGATGATAGACGCGATGCTGATATCCGCCGAACCCGTCCACGATGCCGTGGCTGCTGTCGCGCCACATGCCGGCTACATATATTCCGGAGCCGCTGCGGGGGCACTCTTTGCCTCGATTGACATCCCGCTGACGGTCGTGATTCTCGGCCCAAACCACCGCGGCGTCGGCGCCCCTTACGGCATATTCGACCTGGGAGCATGGCATACGCCTCTTGGCGACGCGGCCATCGATGAGCCGATGGCGGCAGCCATCTTGAAACAGGCCGGTTTCTTGCGCAGTGATACGACCTCCCATGTACATGAACACTCCATCGAAGTGCAGGTGCCGTTCTTGCAGTATGTGCGTCCTGACGTAAAGATTGTCCCTATCTGCATAGGGGAGCATAACTACTCCCGACTTGTGGAGTTAGGGATGGCGCTTGTCGCTGCCGCGCGCGAAGTCGGTCGTGAGGTGTTTATCCTTGCTTCAAGCGACATGACACACTACGAGAGCTCCCAGGAGGCCGGGCGCAAGGACCGTATGGCCATCGAAAGGATGCTTGCCCTCGACGAAGAAGGTCTCTGGCGCACAGTGATTAGCCATCGCATCTCGATGTGCGGTGTTGCGCCCGCTGTCGCCGCCATCGCGGCCGCGCGGGAGATGGGCGCCACCGACGCGAGACTCGTCAAATACACCGACAGCGGCGACGTCACAGGTGACAAATCTGCAGTCGTCGGCTACGCATCCGTCGCGTTTGTAAAGGAACCCCAATGACAGAAAAGGTCAGGACGCGTTTCGCGCCCAGCCCCACCGGCTATCTTCATGTAGGCGGCGCGAGGACAGCGCTCTACAATTTCCTGTACGCCAGGCGTCACGGCGGCACGTTTATCCTGCGCATCGAGGACACCGACCGCGAGAGGAGCGAAGACCGCTTCACTCAAGCCATTCTCGACAGTCTCTCCTGGCTCGGTATCAACTGGGACGAAGGGCCTGTCTTTCAGAGTCAGCGCCTTGACCGCTACCGCGAAGCCGCCGAAAAGCTTCTTGCCTCGGGCGAGGCTTACTGCGACGAGGATCCCGAAAAGGGCCGCGCTGTTAAGATGCGAATGCCGCGCCGCATCATCAAGGTCCCCGACCTCGTGCACGACGAGATAGAGTTTGATGCTTCGCTCAATGACGACTTTGTCATCATCAAGTCGGACGGATTCCCCGCCTACAATTTCGCCTGTGTCGTCGATGACGCCGACCTCGCCATCACCCATGTCATCCGCGGCGACGAGCACCTGTCCAATATGCCGCGCCAACTCGTCCTCTATGAGGCCCTCGGCCTGCCCGCGCCTCAGTTCGCCCACATCCCCATGATCCTCGGGCCCGATGGCGCCAAACTCTCCAAACGCCATGGAGCCACGTCCGTCACAGAGTACCACGACAAGGGATTCCTGCCCGAGGCGCTCGCCAACTTCGTTGCCCTCCTCGGCTGGTCCCCGGGAAACGACCTCGAAATCATGTCCATAGAAGACATGTGCGGTTTGTTCGACCTTTCTCGCGCCAGAAAAAACGCCTCTCGTTTCGACAACGAAAAACTCATGTGGATGAACGGCCAATACCTCATGAACCTCCCCGCCGAGCGCCTCGCCGCGGACATCCGCGAATATCTCGTGCGTAAGAACGTCGACCTCGCCGGATACGACGATGTCTGGATGACCCGCCTGGCGGAGGCATATCGCATCCGCATAAAGACGCTTGACGACCTGTATGTCGCCGCAGCCTATGTCTTTGCCGACGAGATTGAGTACGACCCAGCCTCTATGAAGAAGGTCCTCGAAAAGGAAGGCGTCCTCGACGTCCTCTCCGCCTCGCGTGATATCCTCGCCGCACAAGACGACTGGGCGTCCGACAGACTTGAAGAGCGTTTCAGAGTTTTCTGCGAAGAAACCGGCCGGGCCCTCGGAAAAGTCGCCCAACCGATCAGAGTGGCCGTTACCGGTTCGACCGCGAGTCCGCCGATATTTGAGACCCTGGCCCTCTTGGGCCGTGACAAATCGCTTTCCCGTATTGACAGCGTGCTCAAGCGCCTGCCAACGGCAAGCAGTCCGGAGTGATTGCCATTTCGCGCCATGTCGCGGCGCTGGTAAAGGAGGAGGCGTGTCTTTACTCGTAGTGGGTTCCATCGCGCTCGACACCGTGGAAACGCCCTTCGGCAGCGTAGTCGATGCACTTGGCGGCAGCGCCACGTATTTCAGCCTTGCTGCGGGCCTCTTCGGCGAAGTCCGTCTCGTAGGCGTTGTCGGCGAGGATTTCCCTGAAGATTACCGCCGCATTCTTGCCGGGCGCGGGATAGACACCGCGGGCCTTGTGACGCGGCCGGGGCGCACCTTCAGATGGACCGGCGCCTACAAAGGGGCGATGAACGAGGCTGAAACACTTGCGGTCGAACTCAATGTCTTCGGCGACTTTAACCCCGACCTGCCGGAGGAGTACCGGGATTCCGGGTTCGTCTTTCTCGCCAACGGCCTGCCCTCCGTCCAGAAGGCCGTCCTCCGCCAGGTGCCCGATGCCAGACTTGTAGTCTGTGACACCATGAACTACTACATCGAGAATGCCCTCGACGACCTTCGCGACCTGCTCACCGAGGTTGACGCGCTTGTCCTTAACGACCAGGAAGCCAGAATGCTCACCGGGGTCGATTCACTTGTCAGAGCCGGGCGTATAATACTCACCATGGGGCCGACATTCGTCGTTATAAAGAAGGGCGAGCACGGGGCGCTTCTGGTCGCGCGTGACGGCGTTGCAGCGCTGCCCGCGTACCCTACCGGCGAGGTCAAAGACCCCACCGGTGCCGGTGACTCCTTTGCCGGCGGCATGATGGGCTCCATAGCAGCCTCCGGCGATTTTTCTTTTGAAGGGATAAAGCGCGCCATGGGCTACGGCACAGCAGTGGCCAGCCTGACGGTCGAGGGTTTTGGCACGGAGGCCCTGCGCGCCGCATCCCGACAGGATGTCGAAGGCCGCGTCCGCCAACTTCGGGAAATGTTGAGGTTCTGAAACGGCCAATGCGCACTTTTGTCGCCATAGAAGTATGTGACGAGGTTCAGAGCGCCCTGCGCGCCGCGCAGAGAGCCATGGGGCGGCTCCCGGGTGTCCGCTGGACCGACCCGTCCGGCGTACACCTGACCTTGAAATTTATCGGCGACATAGAGAATGCGCTTGTTCCGGCTGTCTTCGACGTGATGCGTTCGGCGGTCTCGGCTATCGAACCCTTTGAATTTTCCGTGCACGGCCTGGGCTTTTTCCCCCCCGGCAGGCGGCCGCGAGTCCTGTGGGCCGGCGTGGACGGGGCCGGAGAGGAGATGGCGCTTCTTGCGCACCGTCTTGATGAGGGGCTTGCCGGATTGGGGGTCGCCATGGATAATCACCGCTTCCGGCCGCACCTTACACTTGGCCGGGCACGCGGTACGATAGACTCCGAAACCGTCGAGGCCGCCTTCGCGCGCCTCGCGAGAGGCGATTTCGGCGGGCAGCATGTTTCAGAAATCGCGTTGTTTATGAGTGAATTGCACCCGACGGGTGCCGCATATACACGCATGGGCGTTGTTCCCCTGAAAGAGAAAGGCGAGGAGGGCGATTGATGGCGAAATCTGCCTCGAAGAAAGCGATGCAGGAAATCCCTGCGAATGAAGCCGCCCGGACTGCGGCGCTTGACCGTACGCTTTCCCAAATCGAAAAGCAGTACGGCCGCGGCGCTATCATGCGCCTGGGCGCCGGACTTCTTGCCGATGTGCCGGGCATTTCCACCGGTTCTCTTTCTCTCGATATCGCTCTTGGCGGCAAGGGAGTCCCTTGCGGCAGGGTCACGGAGATATTCGGCCCCGAGTCAAGCGGCAAGACCACGCTTGCGCTGACGATCGTGGCGCATTCGCAGAAGGCCGGGGGCGTCGCCGCTTACATCGATGCCGAACACGCGGTGGACCCCGCCTACGCGCGTAAACTCGGGGTTAATCCCGACAACCTTCTACTCTCCCAGCCGGACACCGGCGAGCAGGCGCTGGAAATAGCAGAGCTTCTCGTGCGCTCCAACGCGGTCGACGTCGTCGTCGTCGACTCAGTGGCCGCTCTCGTGCCACGGGCCGAACTCGAAGGGGAAATGGGCGACAGCCACGTGGGGCTCCAGGCGCGGCTCATGAGTCAGGCGCTTCGCAAGCTTACCGGCACGATTTCCCGCAGCCGCACAGCCATGCTCTTTCTGAACCAGATCCGCGAGAAGATCGGCGTAATGTTCGGCAGCCCGGAGACCACCCCGGGCGGACGCGCGCTCAAGTTCTACTCCTCCGTCAGAATCGACATGCGGCGCATCGGCTCCATCAAGGACGGCGAGGCATTTGTCGGAAACCGCACGCGCGCGCGCGTCGTGAAGAATAAAATCGCCCCTCCGTTCAGGAGCGCCGAGTTTGACATCCTGTATAACGAGGGGATTTCCTACGAAGGCGATGTCCTTGACCTGGCCGCTGACCTGGCTATCGTTTCCAAGAGCGGCACGTGGTACGGTTACGGCGACATCCGTCTGGGCCAGGGCCGTGAGAAGGCCCGCCAGTTCTTGAGAGAGAGCCCTGAACTGACTGAGGAGATAGCCGAGGCGGTCAAGAAAACAGCAAATGTCGCGGGTTTTAAGGCGACTGACGTCGAAGAGACTCCCGCGGAGGACTAAGAGCGTTGGCCCGGCCTGAAAGATTGATTGTCTTATTCCTGCTTGCGCTCTTTGCAGCGGCTCCCATGCTTTCCGCGCAGGACGCGCCCTTGATCATAGAGCAGGCGCAAAAGGGCGTGGTCACCATTTGCGGCAGGCCCGGCGCTTCGGGCGGTTCCGCGGTAACGTCCTTTTTCCAGGAAGAGACCGTCGTCGGCAACATTCTTGGCTCAGGCATAGTGCTTTCAAGCGATGGTCTTATCCTGACGGCCCATCACACCGTGGCAGGCGCCGAGAATATCTCCGTCGTGCTATCCAGCCTGAGCGAATTCGATGCACGCGTTATTGCCACCGAGTCGAGCCTCGACCTGGCAATCCTTCGAATCCAGAGCGCCGACCTCGTACCCTTGCCGTGGCGACTTGATATGCCGCCCGTCGTCGGTGAAACCGTCTATGCCCTTGGAACGCCGGCGATCTTTTCCGATGATCCCTTTACTTCCGTCAGCCGAGGCATCATAGGCGCGGTAAATCGCAGCCTGACCTCTTCACAGGAGGCTCGCGAAGCACCGTTTCTTGCCGACCTTATCGAGACCGACGCCCAGCTTTCTCCGGGAGAAAGCGGGGGAGCCCTCATCGACGAAAGTGGCAGGTTGCTCGGAATGTGCCTTGCCGTTTACCATCCTACCGGCGCAGTAAGGGGAAGGGCCTTTGCGCTGCCGGCCGATCGGTGGCTCCGCAGCGGGGTGGATGCGATGCTTGCCGGAAGGGCGTTTCCTCTGGGGAGACTTGGTCTCCAGGTAGTGGCTCTCGACACTGAGCGTTCGCGCCGTCTCGGCCGTCCCTCGCGCCAGGGAGTCCAGGTATCCTACGTTGCCATTTCCGGCCCTGCCGAGGCGGCCGGTGTCGCCGTGGGCGATATCGTGACGAGGGTCAACAATGAGCCAGTGCGCCTCGCGAGCCAGTTTCGCCGTATAGAGTTGCGGCTGGTTCCGGGAGAAATAGCCAGGCTGAGCGTCCTGCGCGGCAATTCCACCCAGAGCGTTCCGATAGAAGTTACCGTCGCGCCTCAACTGGCCGTCGGACCGCCGCAGCGGCTCGAGTTTCATTGGCGTGGCATGACGCTAAGCGACATAACCGACAAGATCCGGAAAGAATACTCGCTTCCGTACAAAAGCGGCATCATCGTCATTGATGTCGACCTTGTTAGAAACGCCTATCAGGCGGGGTTGCGAAAGGGTGACGTCATCGTCGAAATAAACAATACGCCTGTCGGTTCGCTCTCGGAATTTACCGAGGCCGTCAGGCTTATCAGGGAGACAAACGTGGTAAGAGTTCGCACTACCGAAGGCATAGGACACATTCAAGGGGAGACCCGATAACAATGAAGACCGACGAAATCCGTCGCCGATACCTCGACTTTTTCAAGGCCAAGGGACACACGCTTGTCGCCAGCGACAGCCTTGTCCCGGCCAACGATCCCAGCCTGCTTTTTACCGGCGCCGGCATGAACCAGTTCAAGGAAAACTTCCTCGGCAAGGGTAAGATGGAATACACCCGTGCCACATCCAGCCAGAAATGCCTCAGGACAGGCGACATCGAAAATGTCGGCCGCACGGCCGCGCATCACACGTTCTTCGAGATGCTTGGCAACTTCTCGTTCGGAGACTACTTCAAGCGCGAGGCGATAGCATGGGCCTGGGAATTTCTCCTCAAGGAACTCAGTGTCTCCCCCGAGCGACTGAGCGTCTCCGTCTATCATGATGACGAGGAGGCCTATCGCATCTGGGCCGATGAAATAGGCATCGCCCCGGAGAGAATCTATCGTTTTGGCGCCAAGGATAATTTCTGGCCGGCCAACGCCCCCCAGGACGGCCCCAACGGCGTCTGCGGCCCCTGCAGCGAGATATTCTATGACCTCGGCAAGGAAGTCGGTTGTGACTCGCCGTCCTGTGACCCGAGTTGTGACTGCAGGCGCTTCGTCGAAATATGGAACCTCGTCTTCACACAGTTCGAACGTCGCGACGGCGGCGAACTCGTACCGCTGCCCCAGAAGAACATTGACACGGGCATGGGTCTTGAGCGCATTGCCGCGGTCATGCAAGGCAAGAGGACCAATTTCGAGATCGACATCTTCCAGCCGCTTCTGGCCGAGATAGGCCGCCTCACCGGCACGCCCTACGGCAAGTCCAATGAGGCCAACCGTCGCATCCGCCGCATCGCCGACCACGTCCGCGCCGCGACGTTTGTGATTTGCGATGGTGTGCTCCCGTCCAACGAAGGACGCGGCTACGTGCTTCGCAGACTTCTCCGACGCGCGGTCTCCGACGGCATAACACTCGGCGCCGTCGAGGGTTTTCTCTACAAGCTCGTCAGCGTCGTAGGCGACGTTATGGGAGGCGCTTATCCTGACGTCGTCAGCAGGCGTGAAAATATCGCGCGACTCGTAAAGGCCGAGGAAGAGCGCTTCCGTGAGACGCTTCTGGCCGGCGAAGTGATCCTTGACAAGCTTTTTGAGGACATGAAGTCGCAGAATCGCGCCACGGTCTCCGGCGAGGACGCCTTCCGCCTGCACGATACGTACGGGTACCCGATAGAGTTTCTCATCGAGCGCGCCGCCGCCAATTCCTTTGACGTGGATGCGGCAGGCTTCGAAAAGGAAATGGAAGACCAGAGGGAGCGTGCCCGCTCAGGCTCCAATCTCGCGGGCGACATATTCGCAGGCGCAAAGAACCCTCTCCTTGAACTCGCCGCCAAAGCAAGTGAGACTGTGTTTGCCGGATATGAGCAGAGCCGTTGCGAGACCTCTGTTGTCGCCATCCTTAAGGCCGGCGCTCTCGCGAAAGATGCCTCTTCTTCCGACGGGGAACTCGCGCTCATCCTCGCCGAGACTCCCTTCTATGCCGAATCGGGCGGACAGCTCGGAGACTCGGGCAGCATCCGGGGTCATGGTTTCGTCTTCGAGGTAAAGGACACTCAGAAGTCGGAAGGCTTCTCCCTGCACATGGGTTCGTTGACGAGGGGTTCGGTGGCCGTCGGGAGTGATGTGATTGCCGAAATCGACTCCGAGCGCCGCCTTGCCACAATGAGAAACCACACCGCCACGCACCTCTTGCAGCATGCCCTGAGAAAGCGACTGGGAGCCCACGTCGAGCAGGCCGGTTCACGCGTCGGGCCCGACAGGCTCCGCTTTGACTTCACGCATTTTCAGGCCGTGCGTCCTGAGGAGCTCTGTGACGTCGAGAGGATAGTCAATGAGGCTGCCTCCGAGAATGCCCCCGTTTCGACATACCAGACAAGCCTTGATGAGGCTCGCTCTCAGGGCATCATCGCTCTTTTCGGCGAGAAATACGGCGCTACTGTGCGCGTTGTACGCGTTGGAGAGCATTCCGCCGAGCTTTGCGGTGGGACTCACCTCGACCGGGCCGGCTCCATCGGCTTTTTCAAGGTTGTCTCCGAGGAATCGGTTGCCCAGGGCGTCCGGCGAATCACGGCCGTCACTGGAGCTGCCGCGGTCGAGGTTGTTCATGACCTCGAAAAGACCATTCACGCGGCTGCCGTCGAGCTGGACGTGCCGGTATCACGCCTAGTAGAACGCGCCCGCGAGGTCACGGTGCAAATGAAGGACCTTAAGAAGCAACTCGAAAGAGAGGCCGCGAGCAAGGCCTCGTCCGCCGCGCAGGATCTTGTCTCTTCGGCACGGCAACTGAGATCACTTCGCGCTATAGTTACCCGTCTTGACGGACTTTCCGCCGATGATCTTCGAATGTGCGTTGACGGCCTCAAGGGCGAGAATGCCTTGGTGACGTTTCTTGCCTCGGCCAAGGACGACCGCGTCAACCTCATCGCTGCCGTCTCTAAAGACTTGCTTTCAAAGGGGATAAGCGCCTCCGATATCGTCAAGCAGGCGGCCGCAAAGGTCCAGGGCGGAGGTGGCGGCCGGCCGGATATGGCTCAGGCAGGCGGCAAGAACCCCGCCGGCATTGACGATGCGCTCAAGACCGCCGCGGACCTGATCGAAAAGGCCGACTCAAGCCTCTAAAGTTGCACTAAGCGCTTTATTTCTTGACAGTGGGCCTCGTTGGCCTACAATTAACGCTTTTTAGACTTCTGCCGGTTTTCGTTCTCGGAGCAAGAAAATGGCACTTCCGAAAAGAAGGCACTCGCATTCTCGCGGCGCCATGAGGCGTGCGCATGACTTTCTGACACCTGCAGGCACCTCCAAATGCCCACGTTGCGGGCAGACCAAGTTGCCCCACAGGATATGCGGAAACTGCGGTCACTACCGCGACAAAGAAGTTGTTTCCTTCGAGGAATAGTCCGAAATGCGGATAGCCGTCGATGCGATGGGCGGCGACCATGCCCCCGGGGAAGTCGTAAAGGGCGCTCTCGAAGCCGTCGCTCGTTTCGATGATATCGAGGTGCTTCTCGCCGGCATTCCCGACAAGGTCGAGCCGCTACTTCCGTCCAAGCGCCCGGACCGGATCAGACTGATCCCGTGCGCCGAGACGGTGGAAATGGGCGAGTCGCCGGTTGAAGCCATCAGACGCAAGAAGAACTCCTCCCTCAGGCGCATTTTCGAGCTCACCGCAGCCGGAGAGGCGGACGCGGCGATTTCCGCCGGGAATACCGGCGCTACCGTTGCGGCGGCATCCATGCTGCTGCGGCCTCTGGAAGGCTGCCGCAGGCCGGGGATCGCAGCCACTTTCCCATCCGCAAAGGGGCACACCCTCCTCATCGACGTCGGAGCCAATATCGCACCGCGACCCTTTCACCTGCTCCAGTATGCCGTAATGGCCCAGGTTTTTGCCCGTGAGGTCATGGGCATTGCCCAGCCTTCGGTAGGCATTCTCAATGTAGGCACGGAGGACGAGAAGGGCACCGAACTCGTCAAGTCGGCCAAGGGACTCATGAGCGGCCACGTGGGAGGTTTTGTCGGCAGCGTCGAAGGTCGCGACATATTTAACGGCTCGGTTGACGTCGTCGTCTGTGACGGTTTTGTCGGAAACGTGCTTCTTAAAGCCACCGAAGGCCTTGCTTCCTATCTGATCAGTTATTTCCTCGATCACATGAAAGAGGTCTTCAACCTTCGCGAAGCGGGCTCCGAGGAGAAAATGCGCGCATTTGTTGCGCGAAACGACTATACTGAATATGGTGGCGCGCCGCTTCTTGGAGTGGAAAAGGCTGCCATAATATCCCACGGTTCTTCAAACGCCAAGGCGATTTCCAACGCCATCAAGGTAGCCAGAGATTTCAGCCGAAGGCAGGTAAACCGCCTGATTACGGACGCTCTTGCAGACCTTGACGAATCCACTGAAAAAGAGGAAAACGGATGACCTCAATTCGCAGGGTCCGAATATCCGGCACGGGAAGCTACTTGCCCGAAAAAGTCCTTACCAACGCCGACTTCGAACGCATGGTTGAGACCTCCGATGAGTGGATAGTCTCCCGCACGGGCATAAAGGAGCGCCGGATCGCCTCCCCTGAGCAGTGCACGAGCGATCTTGCCCTCGAGGCCTCGCGTCGTGCCCTTGAAGACGCCGGCTTAGCCCCTGAGGACATCAGCCTTATCATCGTGGCCACGGTCACCCCCGACACCTGCCTGCCGTCGACCGCCTGCTGGCTGCAGGCCAAGCTCGGCGCCGTCAACGCTGCGGCCTTCGACATATCCGCCGCGTGTTCCGGCTTCGTCTACGCCGCCAATATCGCCTGGCAGTTTGTCCGCTCAGGCGCTTATGAGCATGTCCTTGTCGTCGGCGCTGAGTGTCTCTCCAGAGTCACAAACTACAATGACCGCTCTTCCTGCATCTTGTTTGGCGACGGCTCCGGAGCCGCTGTGATAAGCCCCGCCGGTGACGATGGCGGCGAGATTCTCTTCGGCCTTATGGGAGCCGACGGGCGCGGCGCTGATATCATGATGATTCCCGCCGGCGGTTCCAGAAAGCCCGCCAACCATGAGACCGTAGAGAATTCCGAACACTATATGGTCATTCGCGGACGAGAGACATACAAATTTGCCGTCGAGAAAATGGCCGGCATCGTGGCCGAAAGCCTCGAAGCCGTCGGCCTCACCTCCGCCGACCTGCGCTGGATTATCCCCCATCAGGTCAATACACGCATTCTCGAAGGCGCCGCCAAGCGCCTCAACGTCCCCATGGAAGACATGTACGTCAATATCGACCGCATAGGAAACACCTCCGCCGCGTCAGTGCCGATTGCCCTTGACGAGGCCAAGCACAAGGGGCTGCTCCAGTCAGGCGACCTTGTCGCGCTTGTCGCCTTCGGCGGCGGGCTTTCATGGGCTTCCATGATCCTGAGGTGGTAGATGTCCAAGCGAGGGGTTCTGTTTCCGGGGCAGGGGGCTCAGGTCGTCGGCATGGGTCGCGACGTCTATGATTCTTCTCCGGCCGGGCGCGCCGTTTTCGAAGCCGCCGACCGTGTGCTGCCCTTCTGTCTTTCCGAGATCATATTCTCCGGCCCGCAGGAGAAACTGACCGAAACCGATATCTCTCAGCCCGCCATCCTCACCACAAGCATCGCGCTTGCCGAGGCCACCGCAGAGGCCGGATGGGATCGCACCGCCGCCGCTTGCGCCGGGCTATCCCTTGGCGAGTACAGCGCCCTTGTCTTTGCCGGGGCGCTTGATATCGAAGACGCTATCATGCTTGTCCACCGCCGCGGTACTTATATGCGCGAGGCCGGAAGGAAAACCCCCGGCGGCATGCTCTCGGTCATTGGCCTCGATGACGCTGCTGTAACCGAAATCGTGAGCGCCGCCTCGTCATCCGGTGTCATTGCCGCCGCCAATCTCAACTGCCCGGGTCAGGTCGTCCTCTCAGGCGAAATGTCCGCCCTTAAGGCCGCCGATGCACTCGCCGTCGGCAAGGGAGCCATGAAAACCGTATTTCTCCAGGTTGACGGGGCATTCCATTCGCCTCTCATGACTGAGGCCGCCGAAAAACTTGCCTCCGACCTCGAAAGCGTAACCATAAAACCCCCTCGTGTTCCGTTTGTTGCCAACGTCACAGCCGGTTTCACCGGCGCCCCG
>CALMGO010000604.1 GCA_937863625.1 uncultured bacterium | reverse complement strand
CGAAAGAGCGCGGAGTTTGCCGCGGCGGTGGCGGCGATAAAATGCGGGAAAATCGGCGGCAGGACGGGACTTCCAAGGCTCGATGAGGTCGCAGTGTTTCTGTCGCGGCGCTTACTCGGCGCGTGACGACTTGTCCTCGGTGTAGGGGGCTGAGGCCGTCCGGTCATTAGCGCCGTACACGGCCATGCGGTTACGGCCCTGGGCCTTTGCTTTCAAGAGGGCCTTATCCGCGCACATCACGATGTGGTCGCTATTGGCGGCCATGCACTGCTTTACCTCCGCGACGCCGAGACTCACGGTTATAAGCATCCGGGCGTCGTCTTTTTCAAAAACACTTTCGGCAACGGTCCGGCGAATACGTTCGGCGAGACTGGCGGCCGCCCAGATGGTGGTGGAGGGGAGTATGAATGCAAACTCCTCTCCCCCGTAACGTGCGACGACGTCGATGCGGCGCGAGGTGTTTTGCAGGATGCCTGCAAGAAGCCGCAGGACGTAGTCGCCGAAGAGGTGCCCGTGAGTGTCGTTTACTTCTTTGAAGTGATCCACGTCGAGCATTATGACGCTCAAGTTTTCCTTGTGGCGCTTTACGCGCTCAAACTCCTGTTCGAGGCGTTCAAAAAAGTGGCGTCTGTTATAGAGGCCAGTGCCGGGGTCGATGCGGGAGAGCTCCTGGAAACGCGTATTGGCATCGGTGAGTTCGTCGTGGAGGGCCTTTATCCGCAGGAGACTGTGAAGGCGGGCTGAAAGCACCATCGGCTCGAAGGGCATGAGGAGGACAGCGTCCACGCCGGCCGAAAGCGCCATGGCTTCTTCTTCCGGGGGGCAGGAGTCAGCGACCACGACAAGGGGCACGAACTTGCTTTCGAGCACTGAGCGCAGCGAGGTGTAGAGGGCGAGTTCGGGACCGAAGGCCTTATTGGCGTGGAGGATAATGAGGTCGGGAGTGCGTTCGCGGACAGCGGTGCGAAGGGCGGCGAAATTCTTGAGCGGCAGGACGGAGAAGCCTGCTCGGGTGAGCGCATCTTGAATGCCGGTGGTCGCGGTGGCGTCGGAGCAGACGAGAAAGGCATCTGCGACGTGCGGGGCCGGATCGATGGGCTTGTCGTCAGACATAATGTCTCCGCGCAAGATACTTAACATATTAAGTATACCCTCAATAACACTGTGGGTTACGGATTCATTCAAGAAAGGATCGGAGGCAGCGGAAAGACACAAAAAAGGAGGTCAGAAAGCGCGAAAAGAGCGAAAAACGGGCTATTCGTATGTAAACACGAACACGCGCTTTGACGCAGAAAGGGTGTCGGGAGTCAGTTCAAGGGTGGATCCAGGCAGGCGAGTGACGTCATCGTGCCCCTGGAGAAACCCGTCGACCGACAAAAGGTCGCCGCGATGGCCAAATTCGTCGTAGTGCATGGGGATGGCGATTTTGGGCTTGAGGTTATCGATGACTTCCCATGCGCCGGCCCAATCGAGGCTGAAACGGCCTCCGACGGGGATCATGAGGACATCGACACCTTTGATTTTTTCGGGCTGGTTGCGATGCTTGTAGGCGAAGAAATCGCCCATGTGGCAGAAACTCAGGCCGTCGATGGTGAAGATGAAGACGGAGTTATCCTTTACGATGGTGCCGTTTACGACGCCGTGGAACGTGTTTATCGCGGTGACTTTCACGCCGAATATTTCCTGCTCGGGGAGATTGCCTCTGACGACGAAGAACGAGCCGGGGACGATGTCGAGGGCGTTGTGGTCGTTATCTTCATGTGTGACGAGGACGATATCAGCGGGGATCCTCGGTTCGCGCAGACCGTAGCGGTCTTCGCGAGCCCAGCGACGGCTGAAAGGGTCGATGAGGATGCGCTTGCCATCGGTAGAGGTGACAAGAAAACAGGAGTTTCCCAGCCACTTTATCGTGGTGTGCTGCGACATAACATGTCCTCTGATGAAGGGTTACTGACTGTCACCATCGAGGCCGGCGACAACAGCGGCCACGGCGACCACTCCTACTATATCGGACGCGCTGCAGCCTCTCGATAGGTCATTTGCGGGCTTCGCAAGACCCTGGATGAGAGGCCCGAAGGCCTGCGCTGAGCCGAGACGCTCGGTAATCTTGTAACAGATGTTTCCGGCATTAAGGTCGGGGAAGATAAGAATGTTGGCCTTGCCGGCGACATTTGACCCGGGGGCCTTCTTGGCGGCGATCTGGGGGACGAGCGCGGAGTCAGCCTGGAGTTCGCCGTCAATCTGGAGGTCGGGAGCGAGTTGTCTGGCGAGTTCGGTCGCCTTCTGGACTTTCTCGACGAGGGGATGCTTTGCGGATCCCTTAGTGGAGAAGGAAAGCATGGCGACACGGGGTTCGACGCCGTAGACCTTGTGGGCTGTGCGGGCAGTGACAACGGCGATTTCGGCGAGTTGCTCGGCGGTGGGGTCAGGCACGACGCCAGCATCTGCGTAGAAGAGGAGGCCGTTGTCGCCGAACTCCTTCAAGGGCGAGACCATGGCAAAGTAGCTGGAGACGACATTGATGCCGGGCGCGGGGCCGATAATCTGAATGGCGGGACGAAGGACGTCGGCCGTGGCGTGCGACGCCCCTGCGACGTAGCCGTCGGCCCTGCCGGAGGCGACCATCGCGGCGGCAAAAAAGATGTAATCTCCCAGAAGTGCGGCGGCCTTGTCTGCAGTAACGCCCTTTGCGGCGCGCTTTCGGCAGACGAGGTCGATGAGCTCGTCGCGGAATGGCGCAGAGGCAGGGTCGACCACCTCGGCGTCGAGAGATAGCTTCAGCTCGGAGGCAGTCCCTGCGACGGTGGCGGGATTGCCGATGAGGATGACCCGGGCGAAGCCCTCCTGGAGGATCTGCGCGGCGGCGAGGTAGGTGCGTTTGTCCTCGGTCTCCGGCAGAATGATGGTCTTTATCGAGCGTGAAGCCTTTGCCTTCAAATCGGCGACGATGTCAGCGCCCATGTGTAGGATACCCTCCTGAGAGCTAATTCCCTGATACAAGTATAACACGACCACAAAGAAACGGCAGGCTGACTCAGGCGCCGATGATCTTAATGACGGCTTTGGCCCGGAGTTCCTTTATGAGCTGATCCTGCGCCTGGCGCTGGGCGGCGCTTTTGAGTTCATCGTGGATACGTTCCTGAACGTCGTCAAAAGGCACAAGTCCGCCGGTGGAGGATTGTTCGAGCTTGACGATGTGCCAGCCGAGAGGAGTCCTGAACGGGGCGCTCGTGCGGCCGGGGGCAAGCTCGCCGACGATTTTACTCACGTCCGGTATGAACGAGCCGGGCGGCTGCGGGGGCCAGAGGCCGCCGGATTTGGCATAGGGGCCTTCGGAGAGGTCGCGAGCAACCTGCGCGAAGTCGGCGCCTGCGGCCAGCCGGGCGGCGGCGTCTTCAATGACGGCACGGGCCTCGTCGTCGGTGCGGGCGTCGACGCGGACGAGAATCTGGCTGATTGTGACAGAGGAATCGACGGTGAAATATTCGGGATGCTGTTCGTAGAAGTCGCGAACCTGTGCAGGCGTGACGCCGACGCGGTCAGTTTTTCGGCTGAGGTAGGTCTGAAGCAGGACGTCGCGGTAGTAGAGGTCAACCTTGGCGTCGTCCGGCTCGGCTGTAAACGATCGGGGATTACGGACGCCCGCGGCCATCCTGCGGGCAACCGCCCTGACGCGATCTTTCATGGAGCTGTCGACGGATTTTTCGGCGTCCTGCAGAAGGAGCGCGCGGTCGATCTCAACCTGCAGCGCTTCAGCGAACGGTGTGGCGGGCGCGGCCGCGTCGGAGTGCGAGGCGATGAACGCGAGGCGCTGGTCGACGTGGCTTTTCATGATCTTGCTGTTGTTGACGAAAGCAACGGGGTAGTCGACGTCGGAATCGGACGCAAACCCCTGCGCGATGGCGAGAGAGACGAGAAGCGCAGCGGCGGTCAGGAAAGAAGACTGTGTCTTTGATATCATGTTGTTTCGGACGAACAAGCCTCCGGCGGCATTCACAGACAGCGGATTATACGCGCAATTATTTCCGCTGCAAGAGGTTTATGACAAGAGAGACCAGGCTTGACGGGGGAGGCATTTTACTCGAGAAGGTGACATGAGCGGTGCGCTCGTCCGCGACGCGGACGATGCGCCCCTTGCCGGAAAAGAGGGCGGAGGCACTCTTGATATCGGCGGCCTGGACCAACAAGTGCCCCTTGGAGGCGATAATCTGCGATATTCCGGCGTTGTAGGCGAGTATCCTCAACCGCGCGAGTTCGACGAAAGCGAGGGCTTCAGGGGGCGGCGGGCCGAAACGGTCAGCGAGTTCGCGCTCGATGAGATCGACGTCATCGGTGGTAAGTGCGCAGCTGAGACGTTTGTAGAGGTCAAGGCGGTGAGTGGGGCTTTCGACGTAGGAGTCCGGCATGTGGCTTGAAGAGGCGAGGTCGATATGCGCCTCCGGTATCCGAGCGGCGGATGTGCCCTTGAGGGCGGCAACGGCCTCGGCGAGGAGTTTGCAGTAGAGTTCATATCCGACAGCGGCGATGTTGCCGCTTTGCTCCTTGCCAAGGACATTTCCGACGCCGCGAATCTCCATGTCGCGCATGGCCATGCGGAAGCCTGCGCCGAGCTCGCTGAAATGCTCAATGGCCTGGAGGCGCTTACCGCCTTCCGGCGATATCGGGCGGCCCTCCGGCAGGAGAAAATAGGCATAAGCGCGGTGTTTGTACCGACCGACACGGCCGCGCAACTGGTGAAGGTCGGCAAGGCCATAGCGATCGGCCTGATCGATGACAATCGTGTTTACATTAGGGATATCGAGGCCGCTCTCGATGATGGTAGTAGCGACGAGGACATCGTACCTGCCGGCGATGAAGTCCAACATCCGGTCGGCGAGAAGGTGCTCATTCATCTGGCCATGGGCAATGGCGATGCGGGCCTCGGGGACGGCCTGGCGGACGCGGGCGGCGGCCTTTTCGATGGATTGGACGCGGTTGTGCACGAAGTAGATCTGTCCGTCGCGCCCCATCTCGCGGATGATCGCCTC
>CALMGO010000603.1 GCA_937863625.1 uncultured bacterium | reverse complement strand
GTCAAATACGCCGACGGCACGCCCGTGTCCGCCTCCGAGACTCGCGACAAATTCGGCAATGTCGAGCTCGGCGCCATGGGCGGCTCGTCTGTCGCCATGAACGTCCATAAGATCATCACTAAGAATTTCCCCGGCTGGAGAGGGGAGTTCCAGATTACAGAGTCACTCCCGATGAGCGCCGCCGACCGCGCCGTCAAACTCGACCTCGACGAGGCATACAGACTCGGCGTCGAAGCCGTCAAACTCGCCTCCAAAGGCGTATCGGGTAAGATGGTCTCCCTCATCCGCGGCAAGGGTAAGAAATACTCCGCGAAGATCGGCACCGCCGACCTCTCCGACGTCGCCGTAAAGGCCAAGCCCATGCCGGCCTCGATGATTTCCAAAGACGGCTTCTTCGTAACGAAGGCCTTTGTCGACTACCTCTCGCCGCTCGTCGGGGCGATGCCCAAATATGCCGACCTTAAACTCGCCCCTGCTAAACCCTCGGGCAAATGCGGCTGCGCCAACTGCACCTGCAAATAAAAATATCTTCGCGTTTCCAGTATCCCCCACTGGCCGGGCCCGCCCCGGCCGGTTTCATTTTCCCGAAACATTCCGCCCACCCCCGACGTAGTATCTACCAACATGGGAGATTACGCCGTGGCGAAAGAACTGCAGGACTGCGACACTGGTGGAAGACGGGGACATAATGGTCGGCAGAGCCTGTCCTTCGCGGTTCCGAGCTTGTCGAGGGGCCGCTTTGTGTCCCCGGTTTCCACCGCTTCCACCACCCCCGCGCCCCCCATCTCCCGCCGCGCGTTTCTAAAGACCTCCGCAAAGGGCGCCCTCGCCGCCGGATGCGTCTTCTCCCTCGGCGACGCCATGTCCCTCCACGTCACCCACAAGACGCTTCACCTCACCGGCCTCCCGCGCTCCCTTTCCGGATTCAAGGTCGCCTTCGCGAGCGACTTCCACCACGGCCCCCTTGTCGACCTCCCCACCATCCGCGAAGCAGTCGATCGGATAAACGCCCAGTCCCCCGACGTCATCCTCCTCGGCGGCGACTACATAACTCTTGGCATTGAGTACTACGAGGGTGTCTTCGAAGAGTTGAGCCGCCTTGCCGCGCCGCGCGGTGTATATAGCGTCCCCGGCAACCACGAATACGGCAACGGCATCGTGCATTACAGGAAGTATCTCTCCGCGACGCCGATAGCCGACCTCACCAATAAGGGCTTCGCCGTCGACTCCGGCCTCTACATCGCCGGGCTCGATGACGAATGGGGCGGCTCGCCCGATGCCGTCGCCGCTGTCGCCGACGCCCCCTCTGGCGTGCCGCGCGTCGTCTTCACTCACAACCCCGCCCTTGCCGACCTCCTGCCCGCTGGTTTCGCCGGCCTCATCATTGCCGGGCACACCCACGGGTGGCAGGTATACGTGCCCGGTGTCACGAGATTCGCGATGCCTATCGACTCCATGCGCAAGTACCGCGCCGGCTACTACCGCACCGCCGCAGGCCTCATGTACGTCTCCCGCGGCGTCGGCCTCTACCACATCCCGCTTCGCCTGTGGGCGAGCGCGGAGGTCACCATGTTTACCTTGAAGTCCGCGTAAACCCCCGCCCGCGCCGCACCTTCACCTTCTACCGCTCGCGCACGTATGTGGAATACACGAGTTCCAGTTTGACTTCCTCGTCCGGTTTCACGTCGAGCCCCCATTCGACGACTGCGTGTGCGTTGACCGCCGTCAGTTCGCCGGTATCGTGCGCCACCTGGTTCGCCCCTTCGGAGGCTTCCACTTCCCCGTCAAATTCCTTCGTCACGATGAGGCGGATCGTTTCTTTCTTGAAGTTGTGCGCAGCGAGCGTGCACTTCACCTTGACAAGGTCGTACGGCCTGCCGTAATACTGAACTTTGTTGCGTTCGCGCGACAGTTCGTCCTCTTTCTGCGAGACACGGATGTCAGGCGCGCCCGTCACGTGTATGTCGACGTCTCCGCCCGCCGGCGTATACAGCATGAGGTCCTGTGCCATAATGTCGCTCCCGGAAAAAAGCAGCACCGGCCCGCTCGTAAGCGGCTTGTCGGTCGAGTTGATGAGCCTTATGTAGTGCTCGGCCACGTCCCCGCGTGTGAACTTGTCTATCATGGCGACCGTCTCGGGAGGGAGATTGTCTCTGTTGCGGTAGTTGCCGTTTATCCAGTTCCTGTATACGTCATCATAGCCGTCGCGAAACGTGAGCATCCCGTCCACCACATCCCACTTGTAGACGTTGCTATACTCCGCCTCCGCTGACAGCACTCCTATCGACGCTCGCTCCCCAGCCGCGAGAGTCACGCCGTCTTTCGTGTAGTAGTAGAGGTCCGCGACTCCCTTGTCACCCATGTCCTGCCCGACCGTAAACGTCCCCGGCGCCGGCACCCTCTCGATCAGTGAAGAGCCGCCCACGCCCGAGAAACGACTCTGCGACATGATCGAGTTTGAGGAGTACGCGACAATCCCGCTGTCTCCGGACCCCGACACAAAGAAATCAGACAGTTTCGGCATCTCGTTTACGTACGCCAGCGGGCTTAAGAGTTCGCCCCACATGAAGTTCGGCACCCCCACCACCAGTTGCAGCCGCGACGATTCGAGGTCGTGTATGTCGTTTATGACCTCCGCCTGCAGGTCGAGGTGTGCATTTTTCTCGTCCGTCAGTTCTATCCTGTACGACGGTATCCAGCGAATCCCCTTCTGGAGAAACTGGCACCCCACCGGCAGCTCCCCGTCCGCCGCCCCTCGCATGTACAACGTCACCTGCCCCTCTTTAGTCTTCTCCTCCAGAACCTCCGTCCCGCCTGTTATCGAAATAGCCTCCACGTCGCTCCTGCGAATGCTCACAAGCCCCTCGGGAGTCTTGAGTATGACATCCCACGGTTTCCAGCCTGCCGCCGGGCGATAGCCGTACTCGGGTGGCGTCGGGCCCTGCCTCTCCGGCCCTGCCACTATTGTGCCGAAGTATTCCTTGTCCCCTGCCTTGACCCTCGCCTCCTTGCCGACATTGGCGAGCACGAGTTCGTCGATGCTCCGCGCGATGCCGGACGAGACTCCGTCGACCTGCGCCGCGACGGCCTCATCAATCGTCACGCCCTTCTTCGCCACGTAAAACCACCACGTCCCGAGCGCCGCGGCCGGCACCGGTGATATCACCGCCTTGCCGTCCTTTGCCTCGGCCGTGCCGCTCATGTTGAAGAAACCATACCCGTTCTTGAATACCGATACCGTCTCCACCTTGCCCGGAAAAGATTTCTCCGCCGCGCTCTTGTCCTCCGCGCCGAGAGCCGCCACCGCGACGGCCATGACCATGATTGCCAGTAGCGCTTTTCTCATCTCTCTTCCTCCAAGTAAGTCCGGCGTAACTTTCCCCTGATTGTAACCGATTCTCCCGCCCCGCGTGTAACGCCTTTGTAAAACAATAATTGCAGCGCTGCATCCTGTTCGGTGCCCGCCCGTTCTCTCCCTTGACGCCGCGCCCGCTATGACATACTATTGCCGCTGCTTGCGACCGTTCCGAAGAGGACCAGCGCCATGAATAAGAAGACTATCGCAATCAGCATGGGCGACCCCGCCGGCATCGGCCCGGAGGTGATCCTCAGGACCTTTGCCTCCGGCGACGCCTGGGAAGGCATTCGTCCCCTTGTTTTCGGCGACCTCACGAGACTTAGAATCACGGCTGACCGTTTCGACATCCCAGTCGAGCCGGTCTCGGTCAAAACACCGAAAGAGGCCGCAGGCCAGTTCCCTCTTCTCGATGTGCTTGACCTCGCAAATGTCACTCCCGACTTGCCTCTCGGTGCCGGCAACGCCGTCACCGGCCGCGCCGCTCTTGACTATATCGAAGCCGCCTTCGCCTCAGTCATCACAGGCGACGCTGCCGCGCTTGTCACCGCCCCTATTTCCAAGGAGGCCATCCGCGCAGCAGGCTCCCCCTACAGCGGCCACACCGATATGCTTGCCGCCATGACGAAGACTGACAAGTGGGCCATGACTCTCGTCGCCGACACCATGCGCGCCATGTTTGTCACAGCGCACATCCCCATCCGCGACGTGAGCGCCGCCGTCACGCGCGACCGTGTCCTCGACACCATCGAGCTCGCCGCCCTTGCCCTCGACCTCCTCGGCGAATCTGGCCGCACTATTGCCGTCGCCGGGCTAAACCCCCACGCCGGAGAGGCCGGCATCCTCGGCTCCGAAGAAACCGATTGTATCATCCCGGCTATTGCCGCCGCCCGCGAAAGAGGTATCAACTGCGCCGGCCCCGTGCCCGGCGACACGGCTTTCTTCAGGATGCAAAATGGCGAGTTCGCCATCGTCGTCGCCATGTACCACGACCAGGGGCACGCCCCTCTCAAACTCATCGCGTTCGATACCGGCGTCAACTGGACCGTCGGCCTTCCCATCATCCGCACGTCGCCCGACCACGGCACTGCGTTTGACATCGCGCCCGAGGGCGTCGCCCGGCCCGACAGTTTCCGTAACGCCCTCGCCCTTGCCGCCCGCCTCGCGCAAAAAACAGGGCGCCCAAAATGACCTCGCGCAAGAAGCGCGCCGCTGACTCCGACGGCAAAGGACGCCCCCGTACATCATCTCCGCCCCAGACTCCAACTCCCCCTCCCGCGCCGCCCTCGACACGGCTGATTGTCGCGTTGAGTATTCTTCTCGCCCTCGCCACGCTTGCCGTTTATGCCCAGACTGCGACTCACGGCTTCATCGCCTATGACGACGACCAGTACGTCTATGACAATGCGATGGTGAAAGAGGGGCTGACGGTCTCGGGAGTGCATTGGGCCTTTACCACGTTTCACGCCGCCAACTGGCACCCCGTGACGTGGCTCTCGCACATGCTTGACTGCCAGTTCTTCGGCGGCGAGCCCGGCCCCGCCCACATGATGAATACCGCCCTGCACGCCGCCAATGTCATCCTCCTCTTCCTCGCCCTTGTATGGATGACAAAGCGCCCCTGGGAGAGCGTCATTGTCGCCGCCATCTTCGCCCTTCACCCGCTCCAC
>CALMGO010000602.1 GCA_937863625.1 uncultured bacterium | reverse complement strand
CGCCATCCCCCCGGCGAACCCGTATCGCTCCACCACAATCGTCCGCGCGCCTTCTCGTGCCGCCGCTATCGCCGCGCACGCGCCGCCCGGCCCCGCCCCCGCCACCACCACGTCATATTTCTTCACGTCATTCCTCCGTCACTTTGGCCTTGGCTTCATCCTATGAACAAAGCCGCAATATTCAACGCCCTTCATCCCGCCTGAGGCCGGGTGCTCTCCCTTTTCGCCTGTCATTCCACCCTCGTGAGATTTTCGTGAAACACTTTTGGTTCACGCCCCGTCTAAGATTCCGAACCGCGCGCCAACTACTGTCACGGTTTCGATATTCGGAGGTCGGTCATGTCGAGGATCACTGCCTTTTCTATGGGCGTCTCTGTTTTGTTTCTTTTCATCGCGACGCCCTCATTCGTTGTGGGCGAGGAGGCGGCTTCTTCGAATCTCCAGAGCATCACCGTCACCACTTCCGATGGTGTGGATCTTTATGTCGAAGTTACTGGCGAGGGGACGCCTTGCCTGTATCTGCATGGCGGGCCGGGAGCGGCAAGCGACTGGATGCGCAAACTCTCCGACGGTCTCCTCGAAAAGCACTTTCGCATGGTCTATCTCGACCAGAGGGGCGCCGGCCGCTCGACGAGCCCCGAAAATGGCGACTACTCTATGGACCGGATGGTGGCGGATTTCGAGGAGGTGCGCGAGGCGCTCGGGATAAACGAGTGGCTCACGATGGGCCACTCGTTCGGGGGCATTCTGCAGATGGGCTACGTGAAGCGCCACCCTGATGTGATAAAAGGCATGATCATGCTAAGTTGCTCGCTCGACCTGAACGAGAGTCTTGAGTCGAGTTGGATTCCCAGGGCGGTCGAACTCCTTGAGATTGCGGACCCTGCGCCTTACTACGATCAGAGTGTGCCGCGTCTTGAGAGGCTTATGCCGCTGATCAGACAGATGCAGGAGAAGGACATCTTCTGGAAGTTCGCCTACGCAAGCAAAAAGAGCGAGGCCGTCATGGACACCACCAACGAAGGCGTGGCGAAGCGCAACCACGATCTTCAAGCGGCCGCGATGGGGTGCAAGGATTACCAGGAAGACTTCCGCCCGGCCACCGCCGAAGTAACGGTTCCTGTCCTGTTCTTCTACGGAAGAAACGACTGGATGGTCGGCCCCGAGCACTACAAGGGCGTCTCCTTCCCCGAGATGATGCTCTACGGGAGCGACGTCGGCCATTTCGCCATCATCGACAATAGAACCGACCTCGACAAAGCCATAACGGCCTATCGCGCTAAGTACGACCTGTGATGTAACTGCGCCCCCATGTAGATCGGGCCAACGCGATTCTACAGAAACTCTGTTGCACTGCTCTCTGCCTTTCCCACTCTGTGAAATTTATCCGCCTCAGGAGGACTTGCGCGCCTTTGGCGGGTCTGTGTCACTTGCCTCGCCTGCGGCGGGTCTGTGGATGAACTGCTTTTCTGCTTTTCTCTGCGCTTGGACTCCGCGCCTGTCGAGGGGCTGTGTGCTCCGCGCCTGCACTTCGTAGCTTGCCCGCCTCAGGAGGGTTTACCCGCCGTGGAGGGCTTTAGCGAAGTAGTGTGAGGCAAGATGTGCCTTTGCTTTAGTCTGCTTTCTAAGCGTCCTCTTGGTTAGCCTTACCTTCGTCTTTCTTTGTGTCCTTAGTGTCCTTCGTGGTAAATTCTACCACCCTTTCACCATCATTTTTCCGCCCATCCTCCCACCGCCTGATCGCCTCCCGCCGCTTCTCCCTCGCTCGATACGCCCACTGCACCGGCGAGATTATCACGAGCGCCACAAATAACGCCGCGAGCACCGGAAATACCCGCACATGCGCAAGCCGTGTATACACCACGAGCGCCCCTGTCGCGCCCGCCAGCACCACCACGAGCACGAGTAGCGCTCTCCACGACGCCGCCGTTATCTCCCACAGCATGTACACGCTGAGCGCCGTCATCGAAAATGCCAATAGCCCCCTCAGCACCACGATGAGCCCCAGCATTGCAAGCGTCTGGTCCGGCCCCCATGCCCGCCTTAGCGACGTTTCGAGCCATGCCGCCGCCAGTCCGGCTATTATCCCGGCAAATACCCCGCCTGCTCTTGCCTCTTTCGCCATCACCGTTTCCTGCGTTTGTAATATAGGGGCGCGCCCCGATAGATACTTTAATCGGCAACATCGCCGCCCCGCCCCCTTATATTCCGCCCGCGCCTCTGGACTTGCCGCGCGCCGTCCTGTATCATTCCCTTGGTATCTTTTGGCCACGCAGGCGGTTTTCCCAAGGAGCGCTACATGAGAGATATTTTCGATACCCACGTTCATGCCGTCGACCTCGCATCAACCTCCGACGACATCGTCCGCTCGATGGACGCCAACGACGTGCGGATGATGTGCCTAATCGCCCCTTATAAGACCATCGCCGACCGCGACTTCGTCGCCAGGATGTCGCCCGTGGAGCGCATGACCGCCATCCGCCACCTCTATAAGAAAAACGGCCGTGCGGCCAATGACTGGATCGCCCGCGTCGCCTCCGAAAAGCCCGACCGCATCGTACCGCTCGCCTTCGTCGACTCCATCGACCCCGACGGCCCCGCCGAGCTCGAGCGCGCCGTCAACGCAGGCTGCCGCGGACTCAAGCTCTTCAACATGGGCCACTACCCCTGGGACGAGCGCTGCTGGCCCCTCTACGAAAAGGCCGCCGAACTGGGCACCCCCATCCTCTTTCATTCCGGCATCCTCGGCGACAACCGCAACTCCCGTTTCCACCGCCCCGCCGAGTACGAGATAGTAAAGCAGTGGCCCGCGCTCAAGGTCGTCCTTGCCCATCTCTCCTGGCCGTGGACCGACGAGGCCATCGCCACCTGCGGCATGGGCAGGCTCGACGGACACATACAGATACACCTCGACCTCACCCCTGGCGCCCCTCTTGAATGGCGCGAGGACGCCGAGCGAAAGGCATTCGAGTACCTTCCCGACAACGTCCTCCTCTTCGGCACCGATGGCAAGGAAATCGGCGACTACACCGCGCGCGTCATCCGCGAGCAGGATTTCATCTTCGACAAGTTGAATATCCCCGCCGACAAACGACATAAGATATACTGGCAAAACGCCTGCGATTTCTACGGTATCAGCTGACAACAATACGGAGGTGTCCGATGAAAGTTACGCCCAAAGCCCTCGCCAGACTCTCCACCGCTTACAAGGGCTATCTCGAAGGCGCCAAAATCGACCGCTTCTTCGCCGACTTCGGCATCAAGTTCGCCGCAGGCCACTGGGCCGCAGGCCCCTTTGCCGACCGTTTCGCCGCAGGCGGCTACACCACCCCCGACGAACTCGACGGCTCCATCTTCGCGCAGATAAAGCGCGTCAAGGCCGCTGGCATCAAAGGCATCGAGTTCCACGAAAACGTCTTCACCGACTCCCGCTTCAGGAAGATTCCCGTAGTGGTAAAGAAAGTCCGCGAGGCATGCCGCCGCGCAGGACTCACCCCCACCAATATGAATACCAACCTCTGGACCGACCCCTATTGGAAGCTCGGCTCCGTCTGCAGCTATGACCCCGCCGTCAGAAAGGCCGCTCTCGCCGTCGCCCTTCAAGCGGTCGATATCGCACGGGAAGTCGGCTGCTCTTCGGTCGCCCTCTGGCCCGGCGCCGATGGGTGGGATTACAATTTCGAGACCAACTACGGCGTCATCCTCGACCGCTTCATCGAAGCCTGCGCCCTGATTTCCCGCCGCGCCGCCGACGCCGGCCTCAAGTTCGGCACCGAGGCCAAACTCCACGAACCCCGCGAAGGCAACATGGTCGTCGCCACCACGCAAAAGGCCATGCTCATCGCCGCCGAGGTCAACCGTCTCACCGGCATCCCCAATATGGGTGTCGCCATCGACTACGGCCACGAGCAGATGTACGGATACGAGCCCGCAGACAACCTCTACCTCGCCCGCCGCATGGGCGTCCCCGTCGTCAATTTTCACCTCAACAATTCCAAGACCCACTCTAACGACGAGGACCGTGTGGCAGGCACCGGCGACAACTGGCGCTTCGCGGATTTCTGCTACGCCGCCATCGATACAGGGTATGACGGCTGGTTCGGCCTCGACCAGTTCACCTATCGCATGGAGCCCATACAGGCCATGTCGCTCTCGCGTGAACTCTTCGCCAACGTCATGAAAAAGGCGCTCCTTATCTACAAGAATCGCGCCCGCCTGAAGAAGGCTCAGGCCACAGGCGACTCCGGCCGGACCATCGACGTCGTCAAGAAAATCCTGATTTGACGCTATCCGTTGAGAGGTAACGCAGCGTGGGGCTCATGACCTTCGTAGCTTCGCTGAAGCGGAGTAGGTTGCCCCACGCGGACTTTTCATACGTTTGGGCAATGGGAACACCCGGCGGAGCAGGGTTAGACAGGCAGTGCTTTGCTTTTCGCCTCTGCCTTCCCCAATCTGTGCCACTTGCCTCGCCGGCGGCGGGTCTGTGTAATCTGTGGACAGATGGTTTTATGTTTCCCTCTGTGGACTCCGCGCCTCTGCAGCCTGCCCCCGCCTGCGGCGGAGAAGGGTGAGACAGGCAGTGCTTTGCCTTTCGCCTCTGCCTTTCCCCTCAAGCCCCCAGTCTACAGCCTGACTCCTACCCCCTCGCCCGCTCCAGCATCTCCTTGACCGCCCGGTTGGGATTGGCCACCTCGTCCCCGGACCGCACCGTGACTGTCGGTATCGCCCCGTGCTCGACGTGAAGCCTCATCCTCAGTTCCTGTTCCGGCGTCTTCCCCGAAAGATTCGTATATCCGAACGACCTGCACAGCCTTCCGAAGAGGTACTCATTGAGGTCGCACCCGCCCGTCCTCTCAAGCCCCTGTGTGTTCTCCTGCCAACTCTCAAATAGATGCACCTGTCCCAGCGCCTCGTGCTGCATGACCATTTCGTTTCGCCCCTCGCCGCCGACGGTAAGCCCGTTGCCCAGCGCCGCAATCTCCGCAATTAGCCTCTGCATCCCCTCGGTCGGTGTCATGTCGTCCACGAGGCAGTTGTCGAGATTCCACGTGTTTAGCGTAACGTCGAGAAACACCATATCGAGCCCCAGCGACTCCGCCGCGCCTTGCACGTTCTCCGCCAGTATCGACCTCCATATCGCAAGCCCCGGATGTATCTTCACCATGGTCTTACTTGACTGGTGCGCCAGCCGCGCCGCGTTTGACTCCGGCACGTCCTTCATCTCCCCTGCGTGCCACGTCCACCCCTGTACCTTCTTCGTCTCGATGTTCCTGTATTGGAAATCTCTCAAGTATGCGTACGCCGGATGCGTCGGGTCCATGTCTATCGAGTTCGCGTGCGGCATCGCGTGAAATCCCATCTCCTGCGCCCGCTTGATAAACGCCCTGCCCTCTTCGCTCGCGACGTATGTCGGGTAGTTCTCATCATAAGGGTCGCTTCGCCACAGGTGAATGTGGAGAAGTACCTTGCTCGGATCGACTTTCTTCGCAAGCTCCTCGATAATCCCCATCTCGTTCGGACACCAGCTCACCGCAAGTCGCAAGCCCGCCAGCCACTCCGGACGCTCGCGCCCGCCGAGGTCATACGCCTCCCACAGCCAGTCGCGGTATATCCCCGCCGGAGTCTTCCAGTCCCCGTCGTACGCGTTTATCCTCCACGCCAGCCCCCCTGCGCTCATCTTGTCGTCGCTCGGCCCGTAAGCCTCCGTGTCGAGTCCCACCGTGCGGGGGTCTTTGCCCGACCCCACCTTGAGCGCCTTGTACCGGTACTTCGTGTCCCGGCAGTGAACCCACATCCCGCCGTCTTTGCCCGCCAATATCGCAAGCCCCGCCTCCCAGCCGTGCGGCCAGTTCCACCGCGTGTTGCGTACGAGCGTGTCCTCAAGCGGCAGTTTCACCCCCTGGAAAAGCGGCGCCACGAGCTCGAGCCCCTTCTCTATCCC
>CALMGO010000601.1 GCA_937863625.1 uncultured bacterium | reverse complement strand
CGTCAATCCGCCTGACTATCTTCGGCCGCGTCCACAATATCGACGTATGGCACCAGTCTCGCTCCCTGCCGCCTGAGAGCATCGGGCACTCCCCCTGCCTGAAACACGGCGCGTAAACGTGCAGCCCCCATTTCGACACCAGTCTGTCCCGCACGGCCTCGAGCGCCCGTGAGAGGTCCTTGAGCGCAGGCTCGATTATGACTATGCTCCCGCCTTCACGAAGATTTCCCCCGTATTCTCCCACGAGGCGCGCGCGCTGCTCGGTGGCGGTCTTCGACTCCCGAAAGAGTTCGTTGAGGCTGTCTCCGAAAAGTATCACATCCCACTTGCCGCCGCGCGGCGCCCCTCTTTCGAGGTCCACCACCTGCGTGTCAAGCGACACCTGTATCGGCCGCACTTTGCTGTCTATTTCATAGACGTACTGCCCCGCGAGAAACCGCCAGTCGCCAAGCGCCTCCCTGCTCGAGTCGAGCGCCGTCATCCGCACCCGCGACACCTGCGTCTGCCTTGCCAGAAAGTCGAGAAACCCGAGCGACAGGCTCCCCGGCCCGCTGCCCACGTCCAAAATGGAGATCTCCTGCTTGTCTGATAGGGTAGGGGACATCTCCGACGCCACCGCCCACGCCTTTGCGAAATTCGCCGGGAGAAAATACAGGAAATACCCCGCCCTGTGCCTGCGCGATTTCATATAGTCGCCAAGCGGCGTAGCGTCTATGCCGTTAAACCGGTCCGAGAGTTCAAGCATCCCGCGCGTGACCGACGATAGTTCCTTGCGGCTCAAACGCCCCTCGCGAGCCTTCTCCGCCGCCTGCTCGCCCAAGGCGCGCAGGATGAGAAGATTTTCAAGTGATTCTGGAAATGTGATGCCCTTTTGCATGACCCCTCCGTGACATCGCGCTCCGCTGAAAAGATTGCTCCACACGCCAATTGTGTGAAATTGGGGACTGGCTCCGGAGCCCTTGTTGCTTCATCTCGCGCACCTGGCCTTCGAAGTTTATCCGCCTTCGGAGGGCTTGCCCGCCTTTGGCGGGCCTTGGCGAAGTAGGCTTGCAGTTTCCCGGCAGTGCCTGTCCCCGATTCACGCCCCCTTAGCAGAAACCCTTCTGCCAAAAGGCGCCGCTCTATTGAGCCGAGCGCGACAATCCCCAAAAGGGCATTATAGAACACGCGGCAAACCGCGCAACAGCGGGAAGCGTCTGCGCTCCCCCGCGCCGCCTTATGGGAAATGGGGACATAATGGGCGGCACAGCTTATGCCCTTCGTAGCCTTGCGCGAAGTAGGGCCGCTTTATGTCCCCATTTTCTACCTGCTGTATGCCACGTTCACCCGCCTGTGGAGGCCTGCCCGCCTGAAACGGGTTTTATCGTGGCCGACCCCGCTCATTTCCGTCACATGAAAACCGCTACCAACAGCCCCAGCGGCACCGCCGCCGATATGAACGCCCAGAGCCCGAATGTGCCCCAAGCATACGCAGCGCTCGGGGCTTGCCAGCCCGGCTTGTTCCAACCGCGAAACCGCCATGGCACGCCATAGGTTTCAAGGGATAATGCCATGGCGAGATAGGTGAATGCCGCGATGCGCCATGATACAAGGTCTATCTGCGACGACTTGCCGACCGTCACATACGCTCCGCCCGCTGCGACGACAAGGCCGCCAAGCACCGTCACAACACACTTCCACAGGTGCTCTGTTGCCCACCTGCTCTCAAGCGCTCCGGCGACCGCCTTCTCATACGTCGACTCGTCATATTCTCCCCCTGCCGCAAGCACCTTTTCACGCAATTCCCCGGCCAGTTCGTCCGCGCATGTGAGTTTTGCCGGTACCGACATCCTGCTTTTGCCCGTCCTCACGGACAGACCGCGGATTTTCCCGTACCGCACGACCGTCGACGGCGCAATCTCCACCCTCTTCTCGCGCTTGCCTGATCTCCTGACCAGAGCCGTGTCTTCAAGCCAGTACGTCCTTGCGTGTATCCTGCCGTACATTGCCGACGCGCTGAGCACCAGAACCCAGCCGAGAAGCAGGCAGAACAAGGCAATTCCGGCAAGTCCCAAGCGCAGTTTCCATATGTTTTCAGGAGCAACGACGAAGAAGTACCCCTCTCCCCATAATATGGTGCCAATGCGTAGCCTTGGTAGTTCAATGATTACAAACCTCGCAACAATGCCGCACACCGAAGGCAGTCCCCCCCACACAAGTATGCGGGAAATCGCCCGCTTCAGTTTCTCTGGATACCCGTACTCCTCCATCTGATGCCCCCGCCTTCCTTATCCTCTCCTGATTAGTATACCACCTCAGAGGCAGACTATTCGCGTGAAAAATGCCTCCGAAATGGGTGTTTCCATCTCTGTTCAGCGGCTGCCCGCTGGCAAAGAAAAAGCCGCCGGTTCATGCCCGATACCGGCGGCTTCGATGTTCTGCCTGTTGCTCTACCTGAGGTTCTTCGGCAGCCACGGCCTGTTCGACTGCCACAGCTCCTTAAAGAGTTCCCCCTTTTCCTTCGAAGACAGGTGCGAGCAAAGAGGGTCAAGCGAAAATGCCTCATACGCCAACCCCTTGTCGGCGTTCTTGACCGCGTCGACGATTAACTGCTGACTCACGCAGTGCGGCATCGTGAGTGTCGCCAGCGACTCAGGCATCGGCCCGTGCGCCGTCGGGATAAACCCGAGCGGGCTCACCGTCCCCAGCGCCTCGACCACCACCCCGCGGGGAAGATTCGGTATCTGCCCCCTGTTGACAAGGTTGAAATCATCCACCATGTCCGCCCCCGTATGCACCGCTTCGATAATCTGCGCCGCCGTCTCGCCCGACGGCCCCATGTCAAACTTCATCGCCCCCGACGCCCATTTCCGTACGCGCGCGACCATCTGCTTGTGCCGGTCTGCCCGTTCGGCCACTGTCGTCCGCGTCAGTTTGTACTCATCCAGCCGCTTCTGCCCTGCATTCAGGTACCCCGGGAGAAATTCACATACATGCCTGTCGCCAGGGTAGGGGAGGTACCCGTACGCATGGTAGAGGTCGCTCGCCACGTACATATCCTTGTGAAGTTCAAACCCCTTTACCGACGTTCCCTGCATATACTCGCCGAATGTCTTCCTGCCCAGGAGTTTCTTGAGCATCGGATAACCCGGCTTGCCGTCAATCCTCGCATCCGTAATAAACCAGAAATGGTTCGTCCCTGCAAACGCGACCTTCACCTTCGACCTTTCCACGCCCATCACGCTCGCAAAGAGGTCGACCGCGCCGAGTATCCCATGGCAGAGCCCCGTCACGCGAAGCTTGCAGTTCTCTGTGAGCGTCTGCGTCAGCACCGCCATCGGATTGGAGTAGTTTATTATCACTGCGTCATTGCTGTATCTCTCGACCTGTTTCGCGATGCGTTCAAATACCGGCATGTTGCGTATCGCGCGGTTCCAGCCGCCCGGCCCTACCGTGTCGCCCACCGTCTGGAAAATCCCGTATTTCTCCGGGATCTCGAGATCGTTTGCTGTCGCCGCAAACCCGCCTGTGTTTATCGTGATGATTACAAACTCAGTCCCCGAGTACGCCGCCTTCTCGGAGGCAGTCACCTTGAAAGTCGTCTTGCTGCGATACTTCTTCGCCACGCTGTCGGCAAATTTCTTTATAAGCCGCGCCGCGGAGAGGTCCAGGTCAAAGAGCCTCACCTCCGCTCCGTCGAGGCTTTTGAGTAGCAGTATGTCGTTCAAGAGTCTCGGCGACCACTTCGGTGAACCGCCGCCTACGATGGTGATGATGGGAGGGGTGCGTTTCTTAGCCATGGACATGTCTCCTCTACTTGCTTAGAGAGTGCTCACCAGAAGCAAAGCCGATTGTGTTTATGATAGACTTGCCCCGCCGGCATGCAACACACCGCCGAAAAAGAAATGACGTCCTTGCTTCTTCGCGCCTGTTACGGCTCAGCCCGCCGCCCGGCTCGTCAGTCCACGCGCCCCGTGATGACGACCGTCCCGGCTATCATATCGTGCAATGTCTGTTTGCGCTCTGTAAATGCGCCTATGATGTAGCCGATGAGGAGGATGAGTCCCGAAATCATCGACGCAAGGTTCCGCCCGCCTGCCCGCCAGAAGGATATCCTCCTGCCGTAAAGGTCGGTCACCATTACGCCCACCGCGCGTTTGCCGAGTGTGGCCTGCCAGCGGCTCGATTCCATAAACCCGTAGTACAAAAACGGCAGCACCATCTGGAGGAGAATCGACAGTAGCGAAAGGCCTATCGCAAATATCGTGGCCCCTGCTCCGCCTGCCCCTGTCGCTCCTCCGAAGTTGCTGGCCCGCATGCCCAGGCCCATGGCCGCCTGCATCATTCCTGATATCAGGCAGTTCGGCAGAAAGAGAACCAGCCCGTCGATGAATACCGCCAGAAACCTTATCCAGAAACCCGCGTACTCCACGTATGTCGTCTGTCCCGGAGGCGTCGCCGCTCCCGGCACGTATATCTCCCCGGAATAGTCCGCCCCCTCCGCCGTGCCCACCTCGTCAAAGAGCCCGTGAACGCTGTCCGCCCTCACCCAGTCGCCGATATACGCCGCGTATACGTAGTCGTCCTTCTTGAAGTATCCTTTGCGCGCGAGCCCCGCCAGTTGCTCCTGCGAGACCGGCCCGAACGATTCTCCGTTTACGCTGTAGAACCACTGTGCCGCTTCCCGCCCCGCTGACCCTTCGCTCGCCTGACCTTGGCTGTCTGTCGGCTGTGGGCCGTCCTGCTGTGAGGCGCCGTCAAATTCATTCGTCGGGTCTTGCGTCATGGGACAGGTATCCTTTCCTTATAAGGACAATCCGGAGGGCATGTTCATCATGGGAAGATTCCCGGTGGCCGCGTACGAAAACTAATACCCCCCACTATTTGCGCTATTCGGCAATTCTCGTACGCAGATTTAGATTTCTTCGCCTATTTGGGCTTGTGCGCCTTCTTGGACGCGTCTGCTGAGCCGTGGTCGTACGCAGCGCGTTCGTACTGCGGGACCGCGTGATGCTCAGGCGGCGGCGGTGCGTCGAGTTCCAGGCTGTCGCACAGCCCCGCAATCGACGAGGCCTTTACCCAACCGTCCGTCTCGCCTTTGCAGTACACGTGGTCTTGCTCGCCGAACGCCCCGGCCTCGCGCTGCTTGCACAGCTCCAGCTCGGTAAACGGTCCGTGCGGCTGCCCGCCCTTGGCGAAGTACCACTTCTTCTCTTCCGCCATTTGCTTCTCCCCTTTATGTAAAAGTTCCATTAGCCGGAACGCTTCAAGTCGGGGTCGCAAACTGCGGGTTTCCCTCGCTCTCCAAATCTATTCTATTCTAAAACTCCGCTTTGCCTAAGCAAATTCATGGCGCAAATTCCCGTTTTTCCGGGGTCCCCGTTGTCCCCTTTCACTATTCTGACGTGCATCCCCCCGCCTGAGCGCCGTAAAGAATGCCGCAATATGCCGATAAATCACGAGACATGGGAGAAATGCTCCTTGAAAAATGCCTTCCACTGCCCGCTCTTGTCAATCGGCCCTGCGTCCCTGCCGTGCGTCTTCACCAGTTCCAAAAGCAGCTCCACCTCCGCCTCATAGTCGCGCATGTCTATGCACTCGGCCGCCAGTTTCATCCTCTTCCAGTCGACATTGTGATAGTTGCGAAGCGGCAGGCACAGCCCCCCGGCGTCATACCCGAATGCCGTGTATATGCTCGACTCGCATGTGCCCCCGTCCATGAGCCGTCTCTGAAAGCGAAATCCCTTCTTGCGCTTGGCGAGTTTCTCCGCTGCGCTTCTCATCATCGCCGTCACCCACGGAGTAAATATGCTTGTCTTGTCGCCCACCCGCAGCACCACTCCGTCGCCGAGCCGCGCGTTCGGCAGTTCCCGGCTCGCCTCGAGCGCCACTATCACAGAGTTCTCCGCGATGGCCTTCGACTGCGACGCCGCTATCGCACCGTAAAACCCGCCTTCTTCCC
>CALMGO010000600.1 GCA_937863625.1 uncultured bacterium | reverse complement strand
AAGTGAGCGGCGACAAGGTGGGCGTGGCGGGGGGCGTGATGCAGTGGGAGTATGTGGTGGTGATGTAGGGGCAGTACAGAGCAGCACTAACAGCCTGGAAACTGCGGGTTGGAGACTATAGGAAAACCGGTATGGTGGCGGTACGGCGATAGAGATAGTACGAACGACGCGGCCGAAGACGAATGTTTTTCGCGGACAATGGCCTGCGCAGAGAGGGGGTACGCGCCTGGAGCCGGTTATCGGCGGGGCGTAGCCGGCCATCGGCACGCTGTCGGGAAGGGTGATGTCGATCAGAGCAATAGCGATCGTGGACATCCGCACGTTCCGGTCCGGCGCTTACGCATCGATTCTGAACCATTTGCTCTCAAACGGAGAGAGTGTGATTTCGGCCGTATCGCCGTTTCCGTCGTGCAGGACAGTGGTCTCTTCGGCGCTTGAGTTGTTGACGACTGCAAAGCAGGCGGCCTTCTCGTAAGCGGCGCAGTCGGTGTTGAGGTTTTGCGTAAACCACTTGGTGAGCTCGTCTTCGCGCGCGGCCGACCATAGAATGGCCCGGTAGAGAAGCCGCGCGTTCTGCAGACTGTATGGAAGCCCGGCCAGAAATACGGAGCGGCCTTGTCCGAAGTCATTGGCCGCAACCATCACGTGCCCGTCGCTTTCGGCGAGAAGCCGCGTCGACGCGTTCGATACGAATACGAAGCTTTCGGACGAGCCGAAGTCGGCGGACTCGAGGTCCGCCGTTACGAAGTGGCTCTTTTCGGTGGCGGGTTTGAGCGACGCGAACTGAACACCGATCCCAGTTTCCTTTTCCACGCCGAGAACATCCGAGAGCTGGAAGACTCTCCCGCGCACGGGATACGCAGTCGGGCCGCGACAGCCGATGAATCCACCCCCGCGGAGGACAAACGCGCGAACGCTCGTTGCGATTTCAGGATCGGCCCAATGGCGTCCTCCGCTCCATGCGGTTCCGGCGTCGCCGTCGTTGATGATGACATCGATATCTTCGGCAACGCCGCCACGTATGTCGTCGAAGTTGACAAACACAACCTCAACAGGCAGCCCGGCGAGGCTTTCGAGAAGGTCGGTGCCGGCAACCTGCGTCACGTCGGGCCGCTTGATGAGAAACTTTTGCGGAGCGCCGAAACTGGGTATCCAGGAGCGTTGCTTTCCCCAGGCATTGAGGACCGCGACCTTGACCGGGGCCCTGTACGACAAAGTGCCCTTCGACATAGTCGTAAACGCGCGGAACTCGTCGCAAATCGTCGTTACGTGCCCGGTGAACTCCGGGAACTTTTCGACGAGGCTCAGGTACCCTCCGTAGCCGATGCGGTCGACGCTCTTCCGCATGAGCGCACGGCGGATTTTGACCCAGTTTGCGATGGACTCACCCAAGGGGTCGCCGCCTTCGCGGAAAACGTCAGGAAAAAAGTATGGGTAAAAACGCAGTTCCTTGATCTGACTGCCGGGGGCGTCGGCCACGCGGCGAAGAGCAGCGCCGCCTTCGCACGCTCCGACATGAATGTCGAGTCCCGTTTTCTGAAACTCGTCGCTGTACGGCTCCACGGCTGCCCAATGGTCTCCCCAGAACATAGCGGTAGTGCGGCCCGCCGCGTGCGCCCTGTCGATGAGCGCCTTCGCGAAACGGACGACAAACCGATGCACAAACGCCATTCAGTCAAGGTAGCGTTTTGACGGAACGCGCGAGACAGCGTTATAATATCCTTCGTCGACGAAGTCCTCGGCGCGCGGACGGTACCCGTACTCGGCCTCGAAGTCTTCGAGCGCCTTGAGGCTAACCGTCTCCTGGCAGCCGGTCCAGTCGCGAAATTTGTCACTGCCGTCAACGTTCACGTCGAGGTTAAAGTGATATGCAAGCGTCGTCAGCCGCACGACGTTCGTATTCGGGTGCTCCGCAAGCCAGCGGTCGTAGAATTGCATCAACTCATCCCACACGGCTTTGTGGTAGGGATCAACGCTTACGACGTGGGGACGGTCCCAGTTGTTGACAAGGTGGTTATACATCGAGGTGGTATCCCAGATGACCCACGCGAGAAAACTGACGGTGTAGACGTGAAACGGTGCTGCGTGAGTAACGGTCACGATGCCGGAGTCGCTGTTGAAGGTCCATTTGGACGAGTCGTGCACGTCGCCTGTGGTGCGGTCGATTACCTCCCAATAGGAAAGCGCCTTCCGGTCGGCGGCGGCCTTGTATTTCTCCGGGTGAAAGCCCGCGAGCGGACTGATTTCAACGGTGGCGGCTCCGGCCGTGACGGGCTCCGACATGAGAAACTTCATCGGCAGCATGTCGGGGTGCCTCTTCGCGCATTCCTGGTCCGCGCGGACGAGACAAATCGTCGAATAGACACGGTGTCCGAGCGCGAAGAGTTCAGGAGAGAGTTGGGTCCCGTCGCTGTCGCGGATGGCGTCGGCGCCCCACTTCTCGAATAGCGCCTCCGCTTGCCTTTCGTACCCGGCCTCGGTGGGAAGCGTTACCGAGCCATTCGTGCAGGGGATTTTGAGGTGTGTCAACTTCAAAAGCGTCCCGTCCTTTCGGTCAAGTGCGCCCAGATGGACAGCGTTTCGTGCCTTGGGCCATGATCGGCCGCACGAACTCCCTTTTACGCTCGTTGGAGCGCCCGCCGGGTAGACCGAGTATAGCCACGCGACACCCGATTTCAAGGGTCTTTGGCGTATGGCATTCCGAGGCGGGCACCATTGAGATCTTCACGCTGGTCGCCGGGGCAATGATTGAGCAGCGTTTGCCGGACTTTGCCATGGGCAATGACGGGTTCGCTCGCGGCAGGCGCAGGAAGGTCAAAGTGAGCGGCGACAAGGTGAGCGTGCCGGGCGGGGTGATGCAGTGGGAGTATGTTGTGGTGATGTAGGGGCGGTACAGTTCAGCACGAATAGACTAGAGGCTGTTGAATTGAGTGCCTTTCGCACCTGTTGGTACCAGATTAGACTCTTAGCGCTACACAGCCTGTCTCTGAAGTATGGCGAGAAGGCCCAGCAGGATTTCCCGCGCGTCGCTCTCCAAGATCGTGTCTGGATGGCAGTCCGACGCGACGGCACGGGCCTCAACAGTATCTTTGGCCAGCGGCCGGCGGAAGTGGACGAGTGGGTTCCTAAGGCGCCTCATGCGCTCGAAAAGAAGAAACTCGTCTTGGGAGATCGAACCGGTCTGCAGTGCTTGTCGCAGCAGATCGGCGCCGCCAGCTCGCTCAAGGTCATCGCGGCCTGAGCCATAAAATCGCGCCGCAAGTGTCCTTTCGAGGAAGGCTACCGAGAGAATGGCCAGCGCGACATACTGGCCATAAACAAAGCAGTATTTTGCTTCTTCGAGAAGTTGCTTCGACAGCCAACCACCATGCAGCATGAAACCCTGCGCGGAAGGATAGTGAGTTACGAGCCACTCAAGGCGCGCCGTTCGCTGAGCTCTGGCTGAATTGTCCTCGTGTTCAAGCCACTCGCTGGCAGTGGTGGGAGAGTCCATGTGCGTTCCTCTAATGTCGTCTACGAATGGGCAGACAGACTGTATGAAGAGATATGGTCAAGCTGTCGCCTTCTATTCGCACTGGGACAGAGGCAGTGCCAACCAGACGCTCGCGAAAGTGCATTCTCCGTGCTCTGGCATTCGCATCCTGGTATTTGGTATATAAGTCAGATAGTTTAGTGGTTTGGAGCTTCAGGCAAGTCCGCCGGATGCCCTGGCGGGGCCATATTGTTTCCATCCTCCGTGTCGTCGAATAGCCGCGTGGTCACGTCGATTCCTGAAACGTTGTTGTAAGTGGCGATGAGATGGCTACTCAGCTCCTGCAATGTCGCTCTAGTGATTCCAAGAACTCGTCCACTAATGAGCGCTTTTCTGAAGGCGAGCAACAGATCTGAAGTAGGCTTAGTGAAGGTGCAGAGCTCCGTAACTTCAAGACGGCGGTTGAATTCGCCGGCACGTTGCCGCCATGAGTGCAGGAGTCGAAACAAGATGCGATCCTTTCTTTCGATGAACGCGGCGGAAGCGATCACTGTCTCCAACGTAGCGGTGTAGAGGCGCGGATAGACGCGGGGCCGGGTTTCCGCAACCGTTTCAGAAACAAACAGCGGATCACCAAGAACGCGAATGTTCATGTAGAGCTCATGGACGAGTGCAAATAGCAGTTCGTGTCTTCGCTCCCTGCTCGAAAGCCATCGGTCAATGAAAAGCCCCGTGATGGTTGCCAGTAGTACAGTACTCGTCAAAGCAGGCTCGTAATCTGGTTTTGCACACAACCAACAAAGAGCCAGTACGAACGAAATCACCAAGAGTCCGAGTGTAGTTAAAACGATATAATGTCTCATGGCGTCCTATTCTATCAGCTCCGGCGCGAAATGAATAGAAACACTGCAAGGCCCGGCTAAGGGAAACGGTTGTCTTGAGGACGGCCCCGAAGACGCAGACCGAGCGCTTGCTCCCGTACGTTGACTGCATAGACATCGTGTTTGTCCGGTGCTTGGCAGTTTGCGGCGCGCGGTGGTTGCCACCGTAGAGCGATGCATTGCGCCGCGGGTCGCAGTTGTGAAGCAGATAGGGAATTATTTGCGTTGCACATGTCCCCCAACCCTCGCAGCGTGAAGGCTTCGTACTGCGTGCCAGCAACACTCAGAACGGGCATAGCCTAAGCTCACGTTCGCCGAATGTCAAGTGTTTCCTATGAGGAAGCAGGCAGGGGCGACTGGGCTTGGGAATAAGGACGGCGGACCGAACGTGCCGGTCCACAAGCAGGTAAACGTGGCATAGGGGGGTGTTATCCGCCGAGTTCGATGATGCGGCGGCGGTAGTGCATATAGTTGTCGAAGGAGACCTCTTCGGGGACGCCGTGGTCGCAAGTGGGGATGTATCCGCCACGGCGGCGCATCGGCGGGATGATGCGTTTTAGAAACGCATCAATCGCGTCGGGGCCGGCGGCGAGGACGCGTTTATCAATGCCTCCAGTCATCACGAGGCGGGGATAGTCGCGGGCAATGGCGAGAAGGTCGTTACCAGCGGCCACTTCAAAGGGGCTCATCACATCCATGCCGAGTTCGGCATACATCGGAATCACAGGCACGGCGAAGCCGTCGGTATCCAACTGGAAATACATGTGGCGCGATTGGTCGATCTGGCGGCGGCGCATATTGGTGATGAGCTCGGAGTAATACGGGAAGATGAATTCGCGGATCATGTCCGGGGAGATAAGCGAGCCGTGATTGTAACAGATGTCCTCGCCGAAGAAGAGTTCGTCGATGGTGACGTACTGCTGGTGGCGGGCGATGACGGTATCCGCGAGCGCTAACCATGTCCCCATGCAGTCATGGACGACATCGGGGCAGTCGTAAAAGGCGTACAGCGCACCCTCTGGCCCGAAGAGCGAACGCAGGTACATGTAGCCGCCGATTACCTGCTGGGTGATGATCATGCCGAGGGCGGCGTCGGCGCGCGCGGCGGCCATGGCGGCGTCGATATGGGCGAAACGCTCAGGTGATGAGGGGTCGAGACGCCATTTTACGTCTTCCTCCCAGGTACGGCGATCCTTCACAGGATGGTCGAGATACTCGGGCATGAAGCCGTTGCGGCGGCCCTTGAAGCACAGGACATGACGCCCGGCGACGTCCTGGACGACCTCGTACTCGCAGCGATCCTCTACAATCTTCTCCTCGAAGGCGGGGGCAAACTCCGCTTCGCACCAACCGAGGCCGTGGAGCGAATGCTTGCCGGGAGGGTCGTAGGAAAAGAGAGCGTTAATGTCCGTGGAGTCGTCGATATGCCCCTCACGTTTCCAACGGTCGAGGACATAGTAGCCGAACTCGCGGCGATAGAGGGGCGCGTCGGGGACGATGCTATAGGTGTCACGCAACTTTCGGGCGCCCTCGCACATCCGGTCGCGGGGTACGAGGGCCGTTATACCATCGGGTGCGGTATCGGGCG
>CALMGO010000599.1 GCA_937863625.1 uncultured bacterium | reverse complement strand
GGCCACGAGCGACACCTCGGGCAGGTCGAGCCCCTCACGAAGAAGGTTAATGCCGACGACGACGTCGAACTTCCCCCCGCGCAGGTCGCGAAGTATCTCGACACGTTCGAGGGTGTCGATCTCCGAATGCAGGTAGTGGCACTTGATGCCGGCGTCTTTTATGAACTCGGAGAGTTCCTCGGCGAGGCGCTTGGTGAGCGTGGTCACGAGGATGCGTTCGTGCACCTCGATGCGCTTTCTGATCTCGGCAAGGAGATGCTCGACCTGGTTAGTAGCGGGCTCGACGCGGATACGAGGGTCTACGAGACCTGTCGGGCGGATGACCTGCTCGACGACTACTCCGGCGGTCTTTTCCAATTCGTAAGGCCCGGGCGTAGCGGAGATATAAAGCACAGGGCCGACCATCGTCTCCCACTCGGAAAAGGTCACCGGCCTGTTATCAAGGGCCGACGGCAGGCGAAAGCCGTGCTCGACAAGCGTCGTCTTTCGCGAGCGGTCTCCGGCATACATGCCGCGTATCTGCGGGACGGTGACGTGGGATTCGTCGACGATGCAGAGGAAACCCTTGGGGAAGTAGTCGATGAGGGTATAGGGTCTCTCTCCTGCGGCCCGTCCGGAGAGGTGGCGCGAGTAATTTTCGATACCGGGGCAGTATCCCATTTCGAGCATCATCTCGATGTCGTACTTGGTGCGGGCCTCGAGGCGTGCGGCTTCGAGGAGTTTACCGGTGCCGCGGAGTTCCATGAGGCGGTGTTCGAGTTCGGCGCGGATGCCGTCAATGGCGCCGTGAATGCGATCCTCGGGCATGACGAAGTGCTTGGCAGCGAATATTTTGAGCGCCTTTTCCCGCATGAGGACTTTGCCGCTCAGGGGGTCAATCCGGTCGATCCTGTCAACGACGTCGCCGAAAAACGATATCCTGAAACCCGCCTCCTCATAGGCGGGGATGAGCTCGACGGTGTCGCCGCGGACGCGAAACGTGCCGCGACGGAAATCTATGTCGCTCCTGTCGTACTGAAGGTCGACGAGTTTTCGAAGCAGGTCGTCCCGGTCGATAACCGCCCCTTCTACAAGCGGAACGGTCATGTCGGAGTAGTCCTGCGGGGAGCCGAGGCCGTAAATGCACGAAACGGAAGCGACTATAATGACATCCTCGCGGGTCAAAAGCGCGGAGGTGGCCGCGAGGCGGAGGCGGTCGATTTCCTCGTTTATGGCGGTTTCCTTCTCGATGTAGATATCGCGCTGCGGGATATATGCCTCGGGCTGGTAGTAGTCGTAGTAGGAGACGAAGTACTCCACAGCCGACTCGCCGAAAAACTCGCGAAACTCGCTGTATAACTGCGCAGCGAGCGTCTTGTTATGCGATATGACAAGGGCGGGCTTTCCGTAATGCGCTATCACATTAGCGACGGTGAAGGTCTTACCCGAGCCGGTGACGCCCATAAGGACCTGCTCGCGGCGGCCTGAGTCTACGCCGTCGCAAAGCTCGGCAATCGCCTTCGGCTGGTCGCCGCGAGGGATGAAATCGGTCGTCAGTTTGAAGTTGGCCATGTCTGCCCGCATCAGCAAGAGGCAAAAACATCATTATACCGGCAGGGCGGCGGCTGTGAAGGGACGCGTCATCTGAATCGGGGTCGGTGTAACACATCCGGCAGCGGCTCGGGACGGGGCGCTGCGGGCGGCGCGGAGACGGCGCCGACGAAGCGGAATTTGTGGAACAGGATAAAGCCCCAGCCGATGGGGCCGCTCTTGACGCGGACGGCACAGCCGTCGATGGCGCCCACGCGGTCGAACTGAGAGAGCGGGATGCGCAGCGTATGTATCCGGCCGTCGTCAATCAGGTCCTTTAGAGCGACGGCCTCGAAGCCCGATGACTCCCCGGCCATGCAATCGAAGAACCAGATGGCATAGCCGTCGTCATCGGCAAGTTCCCAGGCCTGATACGAGATTTCGATCTCAGAGTAGCCGCCGGGGAATTCGACGAGGTTCGGGAATGCCCGGTACCATTTCACAGACGCATCCCGATCCGTGACGTAGAAATGGGCGAACCCAGGTTCGGCGACGTGCCCGAGATTGACGGGCACGGCCGGCGCCACCCAGGCGGGCATCGGCTTGAAGGGCTTGCCATCAAGGATGTCAAAGGAGTGTTCTTCACGCACGGTTTCCGGGAAGCTCTCACCGGCGGGTGCAGCGCTCAGCGATTCGAACGCGACGAGGCTTTTATTGGCGCCGGCGTCGACACCGCCGTCGACGCGAAGGGCGGTGATTGTACCGCTCCAGAGGGAATGCGCTCCGACAGGGATCGCGTAATCGTGAAACTGCCCGTCGGGGATGGTCTCGAAACTCAGGAATGCGGGGTCGGCGAAACCTGGCCGCGTATCTGTCATCCAGTAGACCAGGCCCATGGTACCGGCGTCGGTCTTCATCCTGATGACGAGGACCGGGCAGGAAAGCGCGGGGATTTTGAGGTTAGCGCGGTGGAGGTAGCCGTGACCGGCGCACTCGAAGGTAAGAGCGCCGTCAACGATTGTCGGGACGGCCACATTCTGGTAGCCCGTCCATTCGAAGACCTCGCCGGGATCGTCAAAGAGGATTGGAAAAGCATCAAGCGGGGGATGCACGATGTCGGCGTGGGTTATATGGAAGATGGGGACAGCGACCCTGCCAAAGGGGGCGTCGACTTCAAGACTGCCTTGAGCGGGCACGCCGTGAAAGACGTCGCCGTTACGGAAAGTGAACCTGTAAGTCTGCCAGCCGTAGTGGCGGTCGATGGAACTGAGCGCGGCAAGCGGAGTGGACATCGTGCCCGTAGAGGCACAACTGAAAGTAACGGTTTGTGGAGCGGCAGTGCCGACAATTCGAGAGCCGTCAGCAGTCTCCACCGTGACTTCGAGCGGTGTCGGGGAGACTTCACCCGCCGCGACGGAACGGCATCCAGCGAAGATAACCACCGCTATGACGGCTAGGAGTCTGAGAGTCATCTTCATGGCGTGATTCCTCCATACACACATCTGCTCAGGGGCTGCATATAGATAAGAATCTAAGCGAACGCGCACCGCGCGCAAAGGGAAATCCGCGCCGGAGCGCATAATTAGTTGCACGGCGGGGCTTAGGAGTTCCGGTATTTTGGAAAGAATGGGCAACTATTTTCGATTTGCGGCGGATGTCCTGTGGTATTACGAGGCGGGGGCGGCCAGAAGCGAAGAAGGCTCGACACGGTTGCGGCCAAGGTTTTTGGCGCGGTACATCTGAGCGTCAGCGGCGGCGATGAGGGCGTCTTCAGTAAGCGTCGTTCCGCCAAGAGACGCGACGCCGAAAGAAGCGGTGATTCTGAGTTTCTTGTTCAGGAACGATTTCTTTTCGAGCTTGGCGCGTATGCGGTCGGCAAGGCGCGCGGCGTCGGCAATCTCGGTCTGCGGGAGTATAAGAGCGAGTTCCTCGCCGCCGTAACGGTAAGCGCTGTCGTAGCGCCGCAGGCTCTTTGTAAGCAGGCCCGAAACCTCGCGAAGCACACGGTCACCCATCTGGTGCCCGTAGGTGTCGTTTGTGTTCTTGAAATGGTCTATGTCGACAAGTATGAGCGAAAGCGGCTGGTTTTTCCTGAGGGCCAGCGCCACCATCTCGCCGATCCTCTCGTCAAAGAGCCCCCTGTTGCCAAGCCCGGTCAGGTCGTCGGCGTAGGCTCTCGTCTGAAGGGTCACGGCGCGCAGGGCATAGGCGATATGCTCGGCAATATCCTTAAGAGCGGCCTCAAAGACCTCGACGCGCTGGGCCTTTTCGTCTGAAGTGCCGGAAAGAGGGGCGCTGACGGAGACGACGCCGAGGGGAGTGCCGCCGGTGAGGGCGGGGACCGCGGCCAGAAGTCTGTCGCTCTCGACCTGTTTTATGACCGACTCGAATCGAAACGCCTCAGCGACGCTGGTGTCGTCGATAATCTCGGGAGGGATTTTCTTGCCGAGGTAACTCTCCAAGCCCCTTCTGTGCGCCCTGGGGAGCAGGGTGTCGGATTTGTCATCGTAGACGAATACGGTGACCCAGTCGGCGGAGATGAGTTCCTGGATGATTCTGAGCGTCTCATCAAGGATGCGGTCGAGGCCGTCATGCGCAGTAGCGGCGCGCGCCACCTGACGCATCGCCGAGAGGACCTCCATGTCCTCCTCGAGAATCGCAAGGCGCCCTTCGAGAAAGCGGGCCCGTCGCTGGAGAAAATCCCTTTCCTGGCCGATACGGCGCAGCCGCGGGCGGCTTCTGGAATGACCGTAGTAGAGGTAGAGCGCCTCGACGGCAAGGAGCATTGAAAGCGACGCGAGGACGACAGTATATCGAAGGACGACTGCCGCGTCGGCGCGGTCGGCGATATAGAAGAAAGACAAGGCGGCCAGAAAGGTCGCCGCAGGCACAACGATGAGAATGGTTTTTGCGATCCAGTCGCGCTTATTCACGAGCAGGGCCGATCGTGATGTAGTCGTCTATTTCCTCGATGGTCGCCGGCCCGATGCCGGGGACGCTTGTAAGGTCGTCAATGCGTGCAAAGGGGCCGTGCTGTTCTCTGTAGTCCACAATAGCACGGGCTTTTTTCTCACCGATGCCGCGGAGAAGAGAGAACTCCTGCCATGTGGCGGTATTGACGTCGAGTTTGAAGGAGTACTGAGAATCGTCGCCGGGGGTGAGTGTGATTTCGGAGGCCCTGAGACGCCGGACGTTTATCGCAGCAAGGCCGGCAGCGAGGATGAGGACGAGCGCAGCAAGAAGCACCACCTGGGTTCTGGAGAACAGAGGGCGCGTCTCTAACTGTGACATATTTTCCCCGGGTTGGCAAACGGCGTGGGCAGCCGTTTCAACCATTTGTATTTTATAAAATATAACCTACAAAACGGCGCATGTCAAATCGGGCAGTCGGTTTTTCTTATCTACTGTATTGTCAATATGTTACGCCTATATTGGCCCCGACGCTGACATATTTTCGGTCACAGAGCACAGCAGATTACAGCTTTTCCCGCGCGGCCGCAACGGCTGCGGCGAGTTTTCCGGGACCTTTGCCTCGCCAGAGTCTCAGGAACTCCCCTCTTGTCTCTATGCCTCTTAGCCTCTGGCAGGCATAGAGGTAGCCAAGGAGGAATACCTCCATGCGATCCCTGCCCTCCCGGGCCACGGCCTGGCGCACGTTTTGGCATGCGACGCCGGCGTCGTTGAACCTGCCGAGGATGTCCTGGTACTTAGCGGCAGTCTTTGCCACCCTGGCCATGCGCTTTGGCGAGAGGCCCTTGAGGAACTCAACGGCATAGCGCAGCCGCTTAAAGGAAATCCGGAGGTCATGGAGGTCCTGGTCGCTTGCGACCCTGCCGTCGTCATCAAGCACCTCGGCGGCGAACTCCTTGAGGCCGGCGGAAGCCATGGTGACGAGGTCGAGGGGAGCGCCACCGGCAGGCGGTGCGGTGACAAAATCCTCGATGCGTTTGAGGAATGCCGCATACCGAGGGCTGTCGAGCGCGGCCAGCATTGCATTGCGCGCGCGCTGTCTTTTGTCACGAAGTTCGTCGAGGAAGAATGCGTAGTCGTCCAGGTCAGCCTCGATGTAGGAGAGATAATGCGGCACGGCCTCGATGTATACGTCGAGGTCACGAACCTCCGCGAGCAGACCGCCGGCCCATCTGAGTTCAGCGTTGAGCCTGGCGCGAGGCTCCCTTTCAAACGCGGCGGCAAACATCCTGAGAGCGGCCCTCATCCGCCTGGCCGCAACACGCATCTCGTGGACATATTCGGCGTCAAGGCCCATCCGAGCGCCCGCCTCGAGCGCGCGAAGATTGTGGCAGTTGGCCCGGATGACGGCGCAGGCGACCGCTACGGCGTCACTTCTGCGGTCGCACGGTAAGGCGTCAGCGGTAACAGCGGCGCAGGTGAGGCCATGCGCGGCGCACGCGGCGCCGATCCCGCAACCGGGATCG
>CALMGO010000598.1 GCA_937863625.1 uncultured bacterium | reverse complement strand
AAGATTCTTGTCATGTCCGGCAAAGGCGGTGTCGGGAAAAGCACCGTGGCGGCTAACCTCGCCGTTTCGCTGATGCTCGCAGGGAAGAGGGTTGGTCTCCTCGATGTGGATATTCACGGGCCAAGCATTCCGAAGATGCTCGGCCTGGAGCGAGCCCACATCAGCACCGAAATGGGGAACATAATCCCTGTTGAACTGGGTGACCTCCGCGTTATGTCGATAGGCTTTCTCCTCGATGACGACGATGCGGTTGTCTGGCGTGGACCGATGAAGGCGGGGGTCATCAGGCAGTTTCTGAAGGACGTCGAATGGGGGGATCTCGACTACCTGGTCATTGACGCCCCTCCGGGCACCGGGGACGAGCCTCTTTCGGTGTGTCAGTTGATCGAGGACGCCGACGGGGCGGTAGTCGTAGCGACGCCGCAGGACGTTGCTATTGCCGCCGTTCGCAAGTCCATAACGTTCTGCCGCCAACTCAACCTTCCTGTCCTTGGTATCGTAGAGAATATGAGCGGCTTTATCTGCCCCCACTGCGGCAAGACGACGGAGGTTTTCAAGTGCGGTGGCGCGGAGCGAATGGCGACACAGATGAATGTCCCCTTCCTTGGGCGCATCCCAATTGACCCTGCGGTCGGCCAGGCGTGTGATGCGGGCGGACCTTACGTCCACTATTACGAGGGAACCGAAACTGCAAAGGCCTTCAGGAAAATCGCCGATGCCATTCTCAGCCTGTCGGCACAATCAACCGGTGATGCTGTTTGTGACGATTGATTTTCATATAGATACGCCGTGGAATCAGGGGTAAGACATGCCCCGGAACGAACGTAAGGAGGAAGTCAATGCCGGAATTTGGTACCCCATTCTCCGTTATGGCAAGCGGTCGCAAGGTGACCCCGAGTGAACTCGTGAGGGCGGTGCGTTTCATGATAGCCGCTGAGTACGAGGCCGTGCAGTTGTACATGCAACTTGCCGAATCGACAAACGACAGACTCGCACGCGAAGTCCTCAAAGATATTGCCGATGAGGAACTGGTTCATGCCGGCGAATTCCTGAGGCTCCTGAAGCACCTTGCCCCCGGCGAGGAGAAGTTCTATGCAAAGGGTGCCGCGGAGGTGGAGGAATTGATCAATGAAGTACATGAGCGGCGCAAGGCGCCGAAGAAGAAATAGCAACGCTTCGAAAGGATGCAGCCTCTTGCGTTATGGACAATGGCTTATGCGTGCTGAGCAGCAGGCAAAGAGTGTGTTTTCGGCATGGATTGGGACCGGCAGATGAAGGAACTCGTGGTAATCAGCGGCAAAGGTGGAACCGGCAAGACAAGCATCCTTGCGTCATTTGCGGCATTGTCCAAGCGCAGCGTGCTCGCGGACTGTGACGTTGACGCAGCTGACCTCTTTTTGCTGCTGACACCGGACGCGACCGAGGCAGAGACTTTCAAGTCCGGTAGGCAGGCTGTTATTGTCGACGAGAAGTGTACAGGCTGCGGTCGTTGCAGGCAGCTCTGCCGGTTCGACGCCATCAATGAGCCTGACACGCCGGGCGGGCGTGTTTATACCGTGGACCCTGCCGCCTGTGAAGGGTGCGGCGTATGCGTGTGGGCATGCCCGGCCGGGGCGATAGAGTTTCCAGAGAGGATCTGCGGAGAACTCTTCGTTTCGACGACCCGCTTTGGCACCATGGTGCACGCCAGACTTGATATAGGGGCGGAGAACTCCGGCAAACTTGTCACGCTCGTGCGAAAGACCGCCGCCCGCCAGGCGGCGCTGCTCCAGGCCGATATGGTTCTAATCGACGGGCCTCCTGGGATAGGATGCCCGGCTATTGCGTCCATGACAGGTGCATCATGCGTGCTTGTCATTACAGAGCCGACACTCTCAGGTCAGCATGACCTTGCGCGCGTTCTGGACCTGACCACGCACTTCGGCGTTGAGACGTATGTGTGTGTGAACAAGTATGACATAAACGAAGAAATGACCCGCCGTATCGAGGACATGGCCGTTGCGCGCGGCGCCGAGGTTTTCGGGAGAGTGAGATACGACAAAGCCGTTACCGAGGCACAGTTGCAGGGCAGGGCGGTTGTGGAGTCTTCAAACTCGCCCGCAGCCCAGGACATCGTTCACCTCTGGGAGCGCGTGGGGCGTGAATTAGGCGATGCCCCAGGCGTGAAATCGTGAATAATTGTGAATCTTTATAAAGTGGCCTGCTTGTGCAGGCCAGGCACACTGACACGGAGGAATCCAGATGATCATCGCCGTTCCGGTAGCAAACAAAATGTTGTCGATGCACTTCGGGCACTGTGAGGAATTCGACCTGTACGAGGTCGACGAAGAAACAAAGAGCATTAAGGCGGTGCGCACGATAAAAGCCCCTGCCCACGAACCGGGCCTTTTGCCGAAATGGCTCGGCGAACTCGGCGCCACTGTCATCATTTGCGGCGGTATGGGCATGCGTGCGCAGTCGCTTTTCGCGCAGCAGGGCATCGAGACCGTTGTAGGCGCGCCTTGTGATGTGACGGTTAAACTCGTGGAAGCATTTCTCGCGGGTACTCTTGCGGCCGGTGAGAATATCTGCGACCACTGACAAGGCGGCAAGCGGTTGCTCTACCGAAAATGCAGAAAAACGGCCATAGCAGATGCCGCTGCAAGCGCCACCGCCGCAGGCCATCGGGGCTTATCCGCGAAGATGCCTATTGCCCCGAAGACAATAGCCGCCGGGAAGGAAACCGCCTTGAGCAGCCCTCCAAGGGCTGGGCCTGTAAGCGGTCAGCCGCCGCCCGGCAGCGAACAGGCCGCCAGGGAGAAAAGCCCGACACCGAAGAGTATGCTTGCTATCTTGCCGAACCGTGCTTCCATGCTGTCTCCAGAATGAGTTACTACTGTGACAAGACATTCGTCGTGGTGGTTCCCTTGCGGCCTTATCTTCCTTTGAGGTACCGCGTGTTTCCAATCCTCAAAGTCACGCCTATTCTGTCGAGATGGTCCAGAAGCGGTATTGCGTACTTGCGCGTAGTGTCCAGGAGATACTTGAACTTTACGCTTTCAAGTTGCTCCTCACGCTCGAAAAACTCGACGACAATCTCTCTCGCCCGTTCCACCGCCTGTTTGTGAAAGAGAATCCCTCCGGGGACATCAACGAGAGCGCCCTGTTCCCTGAGCATGCTTATGGCTTTTGCCGCTTCCTGCTGGGACAGCCCAGTGGCCCTGGCCGCTTCTTCCGCCGAAGGAGGGGCGAAAAGACGCTCGCGAAAGACGCCTTCAACCGATTCGAGGGCGTTCTGCATTTCCGGGGAGAGTACACGGCTGTAGCCCGCCAGTGCTGCGCGGCTGCCTGTAAGAACGACGCGTCCGTCGGCTGCCACACGATTCAAGATCGCCTGGAAGAGCGCCTTCAAAAGTCCGAGTGCCGCCTCAAGTTCGTCGGCAGGGGCGCCGGCCGCCTCCGGCTCCGCGTCGTGCCTTGCGGTGAGTATTTCAACAAGTCGCTTCTCATTTGACTCGATGACCGAGTTGTGCGCGTACAGGTCACCGCCGATTTTCATCATGCGGTCGCCCCCGCATAGTTGATCAAGCACAACGCCAAGCCTCGCTGGGAGCATCTTTGTTCTCACGGCTATCTCGCCGGCCGTAGCGGCGCCGCCTGTCGCATGTTTCACGGCATATTCAACGAACGCGGCTTCGTCTTCTATCGCATCGGCAAGTTCGCCGATCTCCTCCACAATGCCGGGTCGGTTGCGCCTTATCTTGCGGGGAATTGGCTCGATAATCACGCCTCCGCCTATCGTGTCTACAGGCGAGAGGGACCGCACGATGAACTTATCTCCCGGCCCGGCGACGAGAGGCTCGTCGAGACGCGCCTGCACAAAGCATTCCTGTCCGGGTGCGAGTTTATCTCCTTCCAACAGGTAAAGCACCGCCTGTGTCTCTGATGTGCCGGTATGAAACTTGACGCGTGTAGCGTTCTTCAGGTACGCTCCATCCTTGGGAAGCAGCCGCAGCTTGCACAGAAACCATCTTTCCGGCGCAAAGTACCCCTTGAGCGTTAGCGTGTTGCCCCTCGCTATCGCCTTGTGATCCCAGTGGCGCACGTTGAGTGCGGCGCACTGGCCCGCCTGAGCTACGCTGCCTTCCCTCGAATAGACTTGGATGGCGCTGACGCGTCCCGTCATCGCTTGCGGGAGGAGTATCACCTCATCTCCCACCCGGACCGTACCCGCTACCGGTATGCCCGTTACAACCGTACCGTAACCCTTTATTGAAAATGTCTTTTCGACAGGCAACCGGAAGACTCCCTCACTGCTCTTGGCCTCTATGGAATTGACCAGTTCGACAAGCGCCGGGTAAAACGCGTCAAATCCTTCGCCAGTGACGCTCGACATAGGGGCAATCACCGCTTTCTCAAGAAATGTGCCCCCAAGATAACGCTGCAGTTCGGCGGTGACGTCCTTGACGCGTTCCGGAGAGACCCTGTCTATTTTGGTAAGCGCCACGATGCCATGCGAGACGCCCAGAAGCGTCAATATGTCGAGGTGTTCGCGTGTCTGAGGCATGATGCCGTCGTCAGCCGCCACCACGAGTATGACTCCGTCTATGCCGCTGGCCCCTGCGACCATAGTCTTGATGAAATGCTCATGCCCCGGCACGTCGACAATGCCGACTTCGAGACCGCTCACCTTGCACGGGGCAAATCCAAGCTCGATGGACATGCCGCGTTCTTTTTCTTCTTTGAGCGTATCTGTCTCACAGCCTGTAAGTAGCCTCACAAGCGCGGTCTTGCCGTGGTCTATATGCCCGGCGGTGCCGAGTGTAATGTTAATCTGCTGTTCGGGCATGTTACTCTTTCCGTGTGAGGATGTCCGCCAAGGCAGTTATGACAATCTGCTCGTCGCCTTCAAGAAGCGTTCGAGGGTCGATGAGAAGCGCGTCGTCCTTTATGCGGGCGAAGATCGGTGGTTCGTTGCGCCTCAGGGCCAGAGCGAGTTCGTCCGCGGTCATCGTTTCCGGCTTTATGCTGACAATAGTTGTCGGGAGGTCCTGTGCCGGAAGCGACCCGCTGCCCATCTGGGAGCTACCGGCTATGGCCTTGATCTGCGCTTCCGCGCCCGAATCAGTCACGCGGGCGACGATGCGCTCTGCCGCCTCGGAAAGCGTTCCCTCGCCCCTCATTAGCATTGCAAGCGTCGGGACCTTACGAAGTGCTTCCGCTTCGTCAAAGAAAAGCGACAGCGTTGCCTCGAGTGCCGCCAGTGTCAGTTTCCCAACCCGGACAATGCGCGCAAACGGGTTCTTGCGAACGGCTTCGACGAGGTCCTTGCGCCCGAGAATAATCCCGCCCTGCGATGCCCCTATCAGTTTGTCGGCGCTCGATGTCGTGAGGTCGGCCCCTGCCTTAATCGAGTCCCGGAGCATCGGTTCATAGGCAAACCCGAAGCGCGAGTAATCAATCAGCGCGCCCGCCCCTACGTCATCGATGAGAACGATTCCTCGTTTTCGCGCCAGCGCCACAAGGTCAGCCAGCGGCACCTCCGAGGTGAACCCCGTTATTTTGTAATTGCTCGGATGTACGCGGATTATCGCTGCGGTGTTCTCTGTAATGGCTTTTTCGTAGTCGCGAAGGTGCGTCTTGTTGGTGGTGCCTACCTCCACCATTTTTGCGCCGCTTACTTCCATCACCTCCGGCAGGCGGAAACTCCCTCCGATTTCCACCAGTTGTCCGCGCGAGACGATGACTTCCTTGCCCCTTCCGACTGTGTTGAGAACGATGGCGGTAGCAGCCGCGTTGTTGTTGACTACTGTTGCGGCCTCGGCGCCCGTGAGGTGTCTCAGCATCCACTCTATGCGACTGTCCCGCCGCGACCGCTTGCCGGTCTCTGTGTCGATCTGCAGGACCGAGTAGCTGGAAAGCTCGTCTTCAATCTGCCGCAGGGCTTTCCCGGCAAGCACTGCTCGGCCGAGAGCAGTGTGGAGAATGATGCCGCTGGCGTTCACAGCGCGCCGGTAATGTGGCCCGCGCGCTTGCCGCACGAGTGTAGCTGTCTTCGAGATGACCTTCGCGGCTGTCTCGGTCTCCTCGCCTGTTTGCGCTCCCGCGTCCGTGATCGCTGCGCGAGTGTCGGCCACCGCCTGCCTGACGCATATGGCCAAAAGCTGGTGGGGGACCCCGGCTGCCCAGCGCGTACTCGACAGTTCCTGAAGAACCGCCTCCACGGAGGGTATCTTTCTCAGCGCTTCGTTGTTGGTGGCCACGACGGGCTTCCCCCAGGGTATCGTTGCAAGTTCATACTCCGGGACGAATTCTATCCCTGCCGGAAATGAATATCAAGGCCGGGTAGTTGCCCGATTCTCCTTTCGATGTGCCGCTTTGAGCCACCTGGTGAGTTGACATGCTCA
>CALMGO010000597.1 GCA_937863625.1 uncultured bacterium | reverse complement strand
GAAATGGGCGTTTACGCCTGTTGCCAAACAGGGCGACAAGGTCGCCGGCGGAGACGTCCTCGGCACGGTCCAGGAGACCCAGCTCGTCCTTCACAGGATAATGGTGCCGCCGCACATAAGCGGAACGATCGAGTCGATAAAGGGCGGCGAATTTACCGTCGAGGAGACGGTGGCCGTAATAGTCGGCGAAGACGGCGCAAAGCACGAGGCCAAAATGCTTCAGCGCTGGCCGGTGAGGGTCCCGAGGCCGGTCAAAAGAAAACTTGCGCCGGAGATACCGCTCGTGACGGGGCAGCGGGTCATTGATATGTTTTTCCCGATGACAAAGGGCGGCACGGGTTGCATCCCCGGGCCGTTCGGAAGCGGCAAGACCGTCGTACAGCACCAGCTGGCCAAGTGGGCCGACGCGGACATCGTCATATTCATCGGGTGCGGCGAGCGCGGCAACGAGATGACCGACGTGCTTCTGGAGTTCCCTGAACTCAAGGACCCCAAAAGCGGTCGCCCCCTCATGGAGCGCACGGTGCTCGTGGCCAATACTTCGAATATGCCCGTCGCTGCGCGCGAGGCAAGCGTCTATACCGGCATCACGATGGCCGAATACTATCGCGACATGGGTTACGGCGTTGCGCTCATGGCCGACAGCACGAGCCGGTGGGCCGAGGCCATGCGCGAGATGAGCGGGAGGCTTGAGGAGATGCCGGGCGAAGAAGGGTACCCTGCGTATCTCGCCAGCAGGCTCGCGACATTTTACGAGAGGGCGGGCTCGGTCGAGTGCCTCTCAAGCGAGCACCGCGAGGGCAACGTCAGCGCCATCGGCGCGGTGAGCCCTCCGGGCGGCGACCTGGCCGACCCTGTCGTGCAGGCGACGCTTCGCGTCACGAAGGTTTTCTGGGGGCTCGACGACCAGTTGGCCTTCCAGCGGCATTTCCCTGCTATCAACTGGCTTACCAGCTATTCGCTCTACCAGGAAAAAGTGGACCAGTGGGCGCAGGAAAACACCGACCCTGCATGGATCACCAACCGCCGCGAGGCGATGGTGCTTTTGAAGAGGGAGGCCGAGCTTGAAGAGCTTGTGCGCCTGGTGGGCATGGACAGCCTGTCGCCGACGGAGAGGCTGCTTCTGGAGAGCGCGCGGATGATCCGCGAGGATTTCCTCCACCAGATGGCCTTTGACGACCTCGACACGTACACGTCGCTCAGGAAGCAGTTTCTCATGCTCGACGTCATCATGGCGTACTACCGCAAAGCGAGCGAAGTGCTCAAGAAAGGCGCGGACCTCGGCGGCATGCTCGGCATCGAGGCGCTCGAAGAGATAAGCCGCGCGAAACTCACCGAGGAAGACAAGATAGAGGACGCCTTCAAGGCGCTCAAGGCGAAGATTGTGGGGCAGCTCGACGCGCTTGTGGGCGTTGACGCGGGCCGGGACAGGAAGAAGGCCGCGAAGGCAACTGCGTAGGCCGCCGCGGCAAGAGGGCGGCGCGGCTAAGCTAAGTGTGAGGCCTTAAGGGGAATAGAGATATGCCGGCAGCATCAAAAGAATTTCGGACGGTGGAGAACATCGTCGGTCCGCTCATTTTCGTGACGGGCGTGGAGGGCATCGGTTACGGCGAGATCGCCGAGATAAAGATGCCCGACGGAGTGGCCCGGCGCGGGAAGGTGCTCGAGACTCAGGAGGACAAGGTCCTCGTGCAGGTATTTGAGGGCACCAGCGGCCTCGAGCCAGGGAAGGCTCGCGTGAGATTTCTCGGCAAGGGCCTCGAGCTCGGCGTATCGCCCGACATGGTGGGGCGCGTCTTCCGCGGATTCGGC
>CALMGO010000596.1 GCA_937863625.1 uncultured bacterium | reverse complement strand
GCCTCGGATATCTATCTGCATCCCACTTTCTACGACCCCATGAGCCTCGTGGTACTCGAGGCCCTCGCAAGCGGCATGCCCATAGTCACCACCCGTCACAACGGCTGCAGCGAGATCATCACCGACGGCGTCCAGGGCTTCATGGTAAACGAACCGCGCGAAATCGGCGCCATCGTCTCCTCGATCGAGCAGTTGCTCGATGGCGCTCGGCGCTTGGAGATGGGCCAGGCGGCCCGCGCCCTTGCAGAGGAGTTCCCCTTCGAGAGAAACTACCAGGGCATCCTCGAAGTCTACCGCAAGGCCGTAAGCGAGGGGCCGCCGACCGGTATCGAGATCAGGAAAGGGCAGTAGGTGGACGCTAAGGCGCTTTCACTCTACGCGCTTGCCGTGCTCCAGGCGTACTTCCTCGGCGCGATACCCTTCGGCTTTCTCCTTGTCAAAGTCATAAAGGGCATCGACGTCCGTGCCGTCGGTTCCGGCAATATCGGCGCCACCAATGTCGCCCGCGTGGCGGGCATACCGATCGGCATCGTTTCATTCGTCCTTGACGTGGCCAAAGGCTTCCTCGCCGCCACGTGGATACCCTTTGCCATGTGGGCGCTTGCCGGCGGCGCTTACACGATAACGCACTGGTCCGACATCCTGCGCGACGCCGTCGCGGCGCCGGGATTTGCCGATCTTAGAATCGCGTGTGCCCTTGCCGCCATCATCGGCCACATATGGACCGTCTTTCTCAAATTCAAAGGCGGCAAAGGCGTCGCCACTTCGCTTGGCGCGCTTTTAGGTCTCACCCCGTGGGCCACGCTTGTCGCGTTTGCAGTCTGGATAGCCGCCACGGTCGCCTTCAGGTACATTTCCCTTGCGAGCATCGCCGCCGCCGTTGCACTGCCCGTAGCCTTTGCCTTCATAAATCGGGCCCATATCAGCGAAAAATGGCATTTGCTCGTCCTCGCCATCCTCGTCGCCGCCATTGTTATCATACGCCACCGCACGAATATCCGCCGCCTCCTGAGCGGCACCGAATACCGCCTCAGTTTCCGCCGCCGCCAGAAAACCTGAGATCATCCGGTGGATTTTTCACGGTAGCCTGCTCCATCGTCCCCCCTTGCGCAACCCCCCCCGTCATCTACAATTGCCTTGTGGGGGTGTGCGTCCAAACGCGATTCTCTATAGGAGGCCCCATGGGCGATTTCCCGCGAACGACCGTCGGCGGCGTGTCCGTCTCACGCATGATCGTCGGCACCAACTGGTTTCTCGGCTACTCTCATACTACCGCGGCAAAGGACAAGTACATCAGGTCCGTCATGGATCGTTCGGCGATAGCCGACATCCTCGAGGTCTTTCTCGCCGCCGGCATCGACACCATAATGGGCCTCATCAATAACAAGCTCCTCGCCGAGTCCGTCCGCGAGGCCGAGCAGCGAACCGGCCGCCCCATGATAGTCGTCTCGACGCCCTCGATACCCATATCGCCGGATACTCCTGACAAGGGATTTGACCGCGGCGAGGTCTCCGCTATTCTCGACCGGGAAAAGGAAATCGGCGCCACGTTCTGCATGCCCCACCAGGGCACTACCGACAGCCTCGTCGACCGTTGCACGCGCAAGATCCGCCACATGGACGTCTTGTGCGCCATGATTCGCGAGCGCGGTCTCATCCCGGGCCTCAGCACTCACATGCCCGAGTCGATTGTCTATGCCGATGAGACCGGCCTCGACGTCGAGACGTACGTATCGCTCTACAATTCCATGGGCTTTCTCATGCAGGTCGAGGTCGACTGGGTCGCGGGAGTCATACAGGACGCCGCGCATCCCGTCATGACGATTAAACCCATGGCCGCCGGACAGCTCCGCCCCCTCCAGGGGCTCACGTTCGCCTGGACCACCATCCGCAAATGCGACATGGTCACAGTTGGTACCATGACGCCCGACGAGGCCCGCGAATGTATCGATATCTCCCTTGCGGCCATCGAGGGGCGCCACGCCTCGCTGGGCCTCCAGGAAACTCGCTCCAAGACTTCCGTCAAAAAGGTCTTCACATATTGAAGATGAATGCCAATTACAGTATTTGCCGATACGTGGGAGGTTTTTTACTATTGCAGGGTTAGTTGTCATTCACACCTGCGCTTCTAAGGAGACGTGAACATGCACCAGGTAAGACTCATCACCGCAGCAATCATGCTGGCCCTTCTGGCGCTGCCCCTTGCGGCCCAGGAAACTCCCGCTCCGCAGGCTGGCGTCGGCGGCAGCGACTTCCACAAAAACGACATCACCTATTCGACCGCGGTCGTCACGCCGCACGTCGCATGGGCGACCAACCTCCCCGGCGGCCCCATAAAGGGGTTCTTCATCCCGTCGGTCGAGTTCGGCCGCGACATGGTCGAACTCATGCAGCGCGTGGACCTCGAGCCCACCACCGTATCCATCGACCGCAACTGGGATACCAACTGCTGGGGTATCGGCGATTACTACGGCCACGAATACCGCGGCGACATCGACGACTTTCGCATCGTCTATAACTACGTCGAAAAGGACATCACCGGACCGGCCGCTTTCGAGGTCATGATGATCCCCGGCCTTAACGGCTGGTCCCGCATGACCCGCGCCACCCGCGACGCTATCTTGAAACGCGTCGAAGACGGCGCCGGCCTCATACTCCTGCATCCCTTTGTCGGCGACGTAAAGGGCCACCCCTTTGCCGCGGACAAGATCGAAATGGACGGCGAAGTATCCGCCGCAGGCGACGAGACCCCCATCAAAGGATGGGAGACCGATGTCGACACGCGCATCTGGGACGTCTCCCCGCTCATAAATTGCGCCGATGACTCCGTCAGTGAACGCGGCTATCCCCAGATAACCACCGACGCACTCGTCACCGGCAAATGGCAACTCGAAGGCGCGCACTTCATCACCGCAGGCCTGCCGGTCGATCTTCTGCCCGAGGGCAATATCGGCGGCCGCTTCTACAAATACGAGGCCAATGGCGACGTCCTTATCAAGTCCGGCGATTACCCCATTCTCGCCGTCAAGAGATATGGCAAGGGCAGGGTCGTCGCACTGGCCTACCTTGAGGAAGGGTTCCTCCCCGAAACGAAGGACCGCACCGACGACAAGATCTACTGGAACTACTGGGAGTACTACTATTCGCTTCTCTCCAGGTGCGTCATCTGGGCCGCAGGCCGCGAAGGCGACCTCTCCATGACTTCGCTCGTCGCCACCCCCGATGAAATCACCATGACGCTGTGCCCGTCGGTCGCTAAAAGAATCGATTTCGAGTTCGCCGCCAAAAGCGCCTTCGGCGGGCCGTCGACCTCCTACAAGGGCTCGACCGACCTCATCGCCGGTCCCAATACCGTTCGCATGAGCGCCGATAACTTCAAGCCCGCAAACGGCTGGGGCGGCGGCAAGCAGATCGTCGACGTCATCATCCGCGACCCGGAGACCTCCGCCACGCTCAACTGGGGCTCGGCGACTTTTGAAGTCCCCAAGGTCGCGTCCGTCTACAGCGTCACTCCCTCAAGCGATGTCTACTGCCGCGGCGAGACCCTGAGCGTCGTTACGCACTCGTCCGGCGACCTCGAGGGGCTCGCGCTTCGCCTGAGTGTCAGCGACGACCTCGAAAGGGTCATCTTCACCCAGACCAAATCCACCAGGGGCGAAAAGGCCTTC
>CALMGO010000595.1 GCA_937863625.1 uncultured bacterium | reverse complement strand
CGCCTGGACGCGCGCAAGCATGACCTGCTCACGGCTGGTGAGATCGGTGGTGCCGAATTCCTCTCCGAGCTGGTACGCCGCCTCGTAGAGGCCTCTGAGTTTCTCGCTGGCGCTGTCGCGCTCCCTCTCGAGGGTGCGGAGTTTAGTATCTTCACTCGTCGCCTCGGTACCTCCTTCGATCCTCATGTAGGACCTCACGGCGGCGTTTGCGATCACGGCGGCAGCCTTGGGGTCGATAGTGGTCATCATGACGCGAAGCAGCTGCGAATCCTTGTCCGCTACTGCATTAAGGTTGGCCTGCAGTTCGAGCATCGGGTCCGAAAACTGCTTAAGGTAATCGAGCGTACGAACTTCCGGGTCTTCAAGAATCAGGTACATGATGCGCGGTCCCTTGATGAGCTCGGCCTGGGTGCGCACATAGTTTGAGTAGAAGGGCAGCGTCCCGGATTCATCCTGAAAGACGATTCCCTGGATAACCGGGTCCACTTTGATAGCGCTGATGGCAGTGTAAAGCGGGCGGATTCCGAGCCAAATTAGCGGAATGCCTATAACACACGCCAGGACCGCGGTAAGGAGCACGACTTTCCACCTTCGGAGAATCACAGTCAGGAGATTGAGCCCCTGCTGCTGACCCCCAGGAGCCTCAACCATATACGCGTCGTCGGCCGACTGAATAACGAGGTCTCCTCGGCTTACCGGAACGGGCATACGATCATCCATTAAATCCAACCTCCGCAACTTGAGCCTGACCGGCGTCGTGCCGGCCGGTTATCATGAACGTACCAGTAAACACATCTTATGCCAAGGACGTTCCGGCATCGGCCTCTGCCGGCTTGTATATCTTCGAGAAAAGCCACATTTCTCCGGCCAGAATCAGCAGGGCCAACGGCATCATCGCAAGGCCGCCGAAGTCGTGGAACCACTGGTTCACCTGGGGACCATAGTCGGCGTCAAATGCAATCGCGGTAGCCGTGAGCCGTATTGTATTGCAGAACACCGCAATAGGGACACTCGACACGACGATGATGGTCTTCTGCCACCATATCCGGTTAGCCAGAAGAGCCACGAGGGCGCTGACTATCATGAACGCCGTGAGCATCCGCAGCCCGCTGCAGGCCTCTTCAACGGCGACAGTCGTTCCGCCGAGGCCGAGATGGAGGATATTGCCCTCCCTTTCCACTATCCAGCCGAGAGTCTCAAGGGCAAAAACGGCGGACGTCGTGGCCCAGTTCTGAAGAGGCAGCGACACCGCCTGGTGGACTCTGTTCGGCAGCGGCATCATCAACACGAGAAAAAGAAGGACCCACTTGAGACGCCATGTAAGAGCCATGCCGAATACCGTCAAAACAATACCTGAGACAACGACAATCAGCGAGAGCCGTTCGAGCGCCCCGGAGAGAAGGAGCCTGGCCGCAAGGCGAACCACGAAGCCGCACAATATCAACGCTATCCCTGAAAACGAAGGACTTGCGGGTATGAGAGAAAGAGACTTGCGTTTTGAGTAGACCACGTAGAGCGCCAGAAACGGCACGAGAAATCCGCTCGAATAGTCGTCATTGCGGCGCCAGACGTTTGCAAGATCCGCCAGAACGTCCCAGTACGCCCAGAACAGGGCGGCCACGGTGGCGGCAATTCCGATGACCCACGTGGCGGCACCGGCCACGGTGGTCTGCAATGCCGGCTGAGAACCTGCGCTCCAGGCGGGTTCGCTTCTCCTCATCGACCGGTCCTCTTTTCCCAAGTCTGTCCCCTCGTAACGATAATCATCAGGCGCCGTACTCGGTCCTCGCCCGCCGGAAGAAAATGCCGCTCGGGAAACATACGTTTCGTCGGGGACCATCGCGCCTTCATCTACGACCGACGCCGTGACGCAGGCGCCCTCGCCAATTACCGCGCCATCCCAAATCACGCTCTCATCGACGACGGCCTTTGCGCCCAGGCGGGCCTCACGGCCCACGATAACAGGGCCCGCCAGAAGCGCCTCACGGCCTACGGCGGCGCCGTGCATTACAATGACGGGACCAGTGGCGCGGGCCGATTGTTCCACCCTTGCCCCCGGACCGACGAGAAAGTTCCCCTGACGCCGGAACGAGCCAAGCTCAAGTCCGAACTCACCCGGCTCGCTGAGCGCAAGTCCGGCCAACGCAAGGTAGCCGTCAAGTCCCCGTCCGGCGACAAACGACTCAGGCACCGCAGCCGCGCGCACCACCAGGCGCTTTCTCAAGAGCGCGGGAATCATCTGTTCCTTTATATCCTGATAGCCCCTGTCAAGTACCTGGTCGAGGGCGTATCGCTCACAGATATATACGCCGGCGGCGTCCATATCCAATGAATCGCCTCCCCCCGACGCAAAGACAGTCATCGCGCATCCGGACTGTCTGTGACGCCTGAGGAGTTCCTTTATGTCCCTGAGCCATACAACGCCCGCTTCAATGGCAACAACCGTCCCACCGGGGGTGTCAGCTACGGCATCCTTAAGGCAGCCCGCAGCGCCGCGGGGCATCCTGTCCACTTCATAGGCAACCGACATTCCCGGCGGAGACGCAAGGTCTATACCATACTGGTCTATCGCCTTATCGCCGCTGGAACATACAACCGCCCTCTGTATCCCCTGCCGGGCAATCCAGTGCAGCTGGTAATCCAATACAGGCCGCCCAACCAGCGGCCAGAGGGCGCGAGGCAGTCTCGTGGCAATCGGACAACGCCCGAAGTCGCGTCCACCTGCCAAAATCACAACTGTTGCATCTTCCATGGGAAGTAGCCGTCACATAACCCTGTTGTCATGACAGTGAGTGAAGCTTTGAGAACGGAAATCCATGATCCCTGTTTGCGTGCTCTCTCTATTTTACCCTGAAAACTGGCAAATGGCCGTCACAAATGGAGCAAATCGGCACACATAGCGATATCTTATGACCTTAACGTCTTGTGTGCCCAGCGGTTAGGTTGTTACGGGATACCTGGAGGTCATTTAGAAACGAGCCGACGCGACTTACAAGAGCCTCAACGTCAGGCACTCTCCTGACAGGGGCGAAGGTGAACAGTCTCACAAGCATGGGCTCCACCTGGCTTTCGTCGGCGGCGGAAAGGACATGTCCAAGCTCGGCAAACCGCTGGGCCGTCGCCACCTGATGGTCGTTTACAATCTCGCCGAATCTCTTAAGACGCGGCATCACAAGCAACGGCTTGTGAGCGTCGAGGGCCATCACAATAGTCCCGATGCCTGCGTGAGCAATGACGGCCGAGGCCTGCCGAAAGCGTTCTGCATATTGGTCGCGCGCAAGCGTCTCCGCAAAGTCCATGTGAGCGGGCTTGTAGTTTCCGCGCCCGGTTTGGGCGAAGACCGGCTCAGTGATGACTCCGCAGCCAATACAATCATCAACAGCCTTGACGAGGCGGTCAAACGGAAACTGAGTTCCCACTGTGAGGAATATCATACGAGTTCCCCGGAGTACACTATGCTTTTTTCTTCATCGGCGAGGTCGCTCCACTGAGTGAGAAAGAGATCGGCGAGCGGGCGAACAATACGTCCTGACAATGACAACCGCGCGACATTGGCGATGCTGTCAATCCACACTACCTTTGCGCCGAGGAGTTTGCCGAGAAGGCAAAGAAGACATCCCGGGGCCGCACCCGTACTTATCACGACATCCGGACGGCGCCGCGCGATTACCCTGATGCAGCGGCCGAGGATCACCGCGACTTTGAGCGGGTGTTGGCGATTGGCCTCGCCGACAACGTAAACGGGCACACCGTGGTCCCGGTGGAGCTTTTCAGCGACCATTGCTCCGCTTGTAACGAAGAAGTAGTCATACTCACGCCACGCCGGCATGGTCTTCAGCAGCTGGCTCAGATGCCCTCCGGCGCTTGCGGCAAGGCAGACTTTCAGTTTGCCTGCATCACTCACGGCCATCTCCTATCGCCTCATCAATCACTCGCAGCGCTTCGTCAGCCTGAAAGCGCCACGTGTACCTGGCAACCCTGGCCTTACGCGCGGCGCGGCGCAAGTCGTCGTCATCGGCAAGCGCGCGGTCAAGGGCGGCGGCGAAAGTCGAAGCATCACCGGCAACGTAGACGACTTCTTTGTATTGCTCCAACTCGCGAAACGGAGTCGACACGACTGGTTTCCCCAAGGCGAGATATTCCTTCAGTTTTATCGGGTTGCAGAACTCTATCCACCTGTTCTGCCGCCACGGCATCATGGCGACGCTAAAGCGTTTGCCGTAGTGCGGAATCTGACTATAGTCACGCCTGCCGAGAAAGTGGGCATTAGTGAGGTTGTCGAAGACGGAAAGGTCCGATGACGCCCCGCCGATAAAGACAAAGTCATACTGGGGGCGCTGCCGCACGACCTCGGCGACGAGTGGTATGTCGGATGTGTGGTCGTCTATTCCGCCGAAGAAGCCTATGACGGGGCGGGTAAAGGTTTTCATATCTTCCGGAACGAATGGGTCATTACCGGCGGAGGCAAAGAAATCGAAGTCGACGCCGTGGTCGAGCAGATGCGCCCGGCGGCAGTCAGGGGCCTCGGTCTCGTAGAGAGCGCGATTGAAGAAGAACGTCACGTCCGCGGCCTTTTTGAGCGCACGATCCATGCGCACAACCTCGTCGCGGTCGGCGCCGGGGTACTCCTCCATTCTGTCGGCGCGCTGGTATACGAGCGCTCTGCCGGGAAGCTTCATAGCAGCACGCCAGGCGGCCGGGCAGGCTACGTAGATAACGGGCTTTGACAGGCCGAGAGACCTCATGGCGCGCGCCATCTGCATGGCAAGACACGCCTGATTGAGAGCGCTGGCACCGGGGATGTGGTGTACCGGCAGCGCAAACGGGCTGTACACAAAGAAGCCCGGCTCGGCCTCGACGAGCCCGGTTCTTATGCTTTTGAGCTTGCGCTTCACCCGCTTGAAGAACATCGATCCTTCGGTCACGTTGAACTTGCGCATTACGATCGAATTTACGTACAGCACCCTGCCCATATTAGAGAACTGGCGCATAAGCTGAATGTCGACGTGCGCCCGGTTATGATACCACCAGTCTTCTCCACCGAAGCATACTACCTGGGTTTCACTGCTTTTGGACAACTGCGGTTCCTTTCCTGTCTGCTCACATCGCTTGCGTCAGCCTGAGTCCCTCTCTTGAGCTTGTGCTGCGTCCTCCGGCGGGCACATCGGCCCCTTAACCGGTATCTGCAAGCGGGACCGTATCCAGGCACGGGCGTATGGGGCATGTCCCGCGCCTACGAACGGAGCGACCCTACGGTGCCATACGGAAGCGTACGCCTTGTCCAGAATCCACGCGCCGGCATTGAATGCGGCGAGTCTTAAAGCAGTCGACCGACCGCGCCGGACGACCGCGACGGCTTTCATCGAGGCAAGCGATCCGCCGAGCTCGAGTTTGTAGTCTATCGGGCTTGAGCCCCCGTCCACAACCTTTATGCCAGCCTCTATCGCCGCCTTCAGCATCGAAAGCAGGCTGATATTGCCCGTTCCGAACTTATTCCATAGAGGCGCGTCGAGCCGGGCAGGCTGCAGCCAGTGCAAGAGATCGCCTGAACGCAGGCAATACTGTGCGGCCACTCTTTGACCGTCAACCTCCAGCAGAGTCATGAAAACCTTTCCGAGCGGGGCCAGGACGGCCACTATTTCGCGGTGAAAGGCCTTTGCCTGGGGCCACTCATTGAAATATCCGCGCATGCCTTTCGCGCGCCAGAGGGCGTCGTGAGAGTCGAGGAAGTCATCAAAGGCCTCGATGATTTCTCCCGGCGCTGTCAGAAGCGTATGAGCGACCTCGTGCTCGCGCTCCATCGCCCGCTCCTTGCGCAAAATAGTCGTTCGTCGACCTTTGGCGGTCTTGTCAAGGAATTCCTCATATGTTGCAGGCATTTGAAATACGACGTAAGGTCGAAAATCGTCGTCGACGTACACGTCGCTATCGTCAAAGAAGTCTGCGAAGGCATCAACGAGAGCCTTCTCAAGATTCACATAACCGCGAAAAACGCCGAGATGGAGAACGTCCCAGGATGATCCAGCCTCGTTTAGAGAATCCGACAGTGCACGCACTGACTCGGCCTCATGCCCGGGCAGAATCGCCAACCCCCCGGGTGCAAGACCATGGTCACAACCGATCAGACGGATAACCCTCAGCGGCAACCCTCCCGTCCAGAGCACTTCCCTGAAGAACGGGAATGCCGCGACAAGGCTATCGTTTTTCCAGACGAGCCTCATTTCGAGAGTTCGCGCGCGACCGTAAAACGTCCACCATGTGCGCCCCCATTCGAGAGTGGCGAAGACGCCCGCCCCTGACAATTCGCAGAGGCGGTTCCACTCGGAC
>CALMGO010000594.1 GCA_937863625.1 uncultured bacterium | reverse complement strand
TGCGGTCGTGACCGCGCTTTTGACAAAACCAATGGCGAAAGAACACTTGAAAAGCTGCTTTGACACCGCCGAAACCCCTTGAGCAATGTCCCGTCCAGGCAAGACTTGTTGGCGTGAAGTTGTTTTTTTGCAAAAAATGTGCATAAACCTTGTTGACAAAGAACCTTGCGCAAGCGAAAGTATTTCCCGTCGGTTCTTGCGGTTCGGCCTGTCGCCGTCCGCAGTTGCGCTTTTTTCTCCCTGTGAATTGTGAACGTGCGTCGCGTGTATGCGCGCCGTCTTGTGAGTTGAATCACATAACCGTTTCTGGCTGCTAACTAAAGGGGGAAGTGCAAATGCTTGGACTGGGTTTCTGGGTTGGGCTTGCATACCTGCTGTGTATCCTGAGTTCGCTCTTGTGTGTCGTCTACGGCGTCATCAACTGGAACAAGGGCGGTGAACCCGTCAAGACCGAAGACGTACAATGGGTCAAGGACGAAGAACAGGCCGAGGAAGCTCTCTAATAGGGGGAACTCAGGATGCGTAGACTCATAACCTTGATTTTGCTTTTGTCCTTATTGTCCATTTCTTCACAATCAGCCTTTGCTCAAGTCGCTGACTCCGCCGCACAGCCCGCTGCTGCAGCCGCGCAGCCCGCCGCCTCCGAGCCTGTTGCCGACGAGGCTCCCGTCTCGCAGGCGCCGCGGATTTCCACTACCACCACCGTGGCCGTTGTGCTCTATCTCCTCATCCTCGGATACCTTGGCTTTCTCGGCTACAGAAAGTCCAAAACCGCCGAGGAGTACCTCGTCGCCGGACGAAGCGTCCATCCTTATATAATGGCGCTCTCCTACGGTGCGACCTTCATCTCCACTTCCGCCATCATCGGCTTCGGCGGATTTGCCGGGATGTTCGGCATGTCGCTTCTCTGGCTCACTTTCTGCAACATCTTCATCGGTATCTTCATCGCCTTCGTCTTTCTTGGAGGTCCCACCAGGAGAATGGGCCATCAACTCGGCGCCCACACCTTCCCGGAACTCCTCGGCAAGCGATATGACTCGCGCTTTGTGCAGGTCTTCGCCGGCGTCATTATCTTCCTCTTTATGCCGGTCTACGCCGCAGGGGTCCTCCTCGGCGGAGCAAAGTGCCTCTCCATGCTTAATATCGACCCCCAGACCGGCATCATGATCTTTGCGGCGATACTTGCCCTGTATGTCGTCGCCGGCGGCCTCCGTGGCGTCATGTACACCGACGCCTTCCAGGGTTCACTCATGTTCCTCGGAATGGTCGCGCTCATCTTCTTTGCCTACAAGGCCAGCGGTGGCATCATCCCCGCTCACCGCGACCTTGCCGGCCTTTCCGAAATGATCCCGCCTCCTCTGAAGGCCGGCGGCATCGTCAGCCTCGCCGCTATGCCCGCTCTCGGCAGTAACTTCTGGTGGATTATCGTAACGTCCATCACCCTCGGCGTCGGCATCGGCGTACTTGCGCAGCCGCAGTTGGCAGTGCGTTTCATGACCGTAAAGAGCAAGAAGGAGCTTAACCGCGCCTGCGCCATCGGCGGCGTCTTTATCCTCGCCATGACAGGTGGAGCTTTCGTAGTCGGCGCGCTGTCCAATGTTTACTTCGTGCATTCCGTCGGCAAGCTTTCCCTCGCGGCTACCGCTTCTGAACTCGCCCCCAAGGGAGACCGCGAGCAGATCATCCCGCTTTTCATCAAGACCGCCATGCCCTCGTGGTTCGGCGTGCTGTTCCTCCTGTCGCTGCTCTCGGCCGCGTTGAGCACGCTCTCGAGTCAGTTCCACGCCATGGGCACATCCTTCGGCCGCGACATCTACGAACAGGGTGTTCGCCACAAGGTCGCCGCCGACAGGATGACCCGTATCATGACCCAGGTCGGCATCGTCATCGGCATCGTCGTCACCGTCATACTCGCGTACCGGTACGAAAAGTCACTTGCCGGCGTCATCGCCAAATCCACCGCGCTCTTCTTCGCGCTCTGCGCGTCGACCTTCCTGCCGTCCTTTGTCCTCGGACTCTTCTGGAAGAGGATGAATAGAAAGGCCGCTGTCGCCAGCATGGTCATTGGTTTCGCCTTCTCGGCCTTCTGGCTTGCTTTCCTGCAGGGCGATACCGCGGCCGTCCTCGGTGTTACGAAGGCCATTTGGGGCATGACTGACGCAGTGCCGCCCGCGCTTGCCAGGCCCACCCTCATCACCGCTTCGCCCTGGCCCGTTGTCGATGCCATGGTCTTCGCGCTGCCGCTTTCCTTTATCGTGGCGGTGTTTGTTGCGCTCGTTACGAAACCAATGTCCAAAGAACACCTTGACAGGTGTTATTCGAAATCTTAATAGGTCGCCCTCGATGGGCAAAACCGTAACCGTAGGAGGAGCGAAATGAGGATAGCCGGAATTTTCGCATGCGCCCTTGCAGCATTCTTGCTGTGTGGGACCGTATTCGCACAGGAGACGGCCGCGCCGGCCGCTTCCGATGCCGAGATGAAAGCTCAGCTCGAAAAGGCCTCTGCGGACCTCGGTGCCGCCATGCGCCGCATCGAAGAGCTCGAAGCAAAAGTCGGCGCAGTCTGCATTCAGATGGACGCGGCCAACAAGGACGTCAGTTCGCTCTCCGGACAGATGAAGACGCTCGAAGACCAGAGCCGTGTTACCTCCGCGCCCCCCGTCGCCGGCTGCCTGACGCCTTACGGCTACATCAAGTTCGACATGATTTACGATGACACCCGCTCCTCAGGAACGGATTACACGGCCTTCGCGCTGCCCGACACTGCCAAGTACGGGAATGACAAGTATTTCAGCATGACGGCTCGGCAGACCCGGTTCGGCGTCAATATCGCCGGCCCCGACGTCGAAGGCGCCACCTCGTCCGGAAAAATCGAAATCGATTTCTATGCCCCTGCCTCTGTGGAGAACAAGCCTGAACTCATGCTGCGCCAGGCCTACTGGCAGTTGGCCTATCCCAACTGGAGCATTCTCGCCGGTCAGACGTGGGAAGTCATGTCTCCTCTCGCCCCCAATAGCATCAACTATGCCTATCTCGCGCTTCAGGGTAATGCCGGCTATCGTAAGCCCATGCTTCGCTACGAGCGCAAGGACGCCGTCTGGGGTGACAAGACCCTCCAGACCGACCTGGCACTCGTCCGTGGCATTGGCTCATCCACGTTCAGTACGGCAAGCCTCGATGACCAGGCATCCGATGCCGCATGGCCCGTCATCGAAGCCCGTGCGGGACTTTCCTTTCCGACAAGTGTTGGTCGCCCGATGGCCTTCGGTATTTCAGGTCACATCGGTCAGGAGGAATATGACGAGACCGATCTGGCCTCGGGTCCTGAGTACATGACTTACAGTGGAAACCTTGACTGGGTCGTACCCATTTCCAAGGCTTTCGACTTCACAGGTGAGTTCTTCGTCGGACGCAACATGGACGCCTACACCGGCGGTATCGGACAGGGCGTCAACACCGACCTCGGTAAGCCCATCGATGCCATCGGCGGCTGGGGTCAGCTGGCCTATCATCCCGATGCCAAGTGGTACTTCTCCGTTGGCGCCGGTATCGATGACCCTGACAATGCCGATCTCTCCGCGAATTTCAACAGGGCGTGCAATGCCGTCTACTTCGCCAATACCATGTACAACATCAACGCTCGGACGCGCGTCGGCGTTGAGGTGTCCTTCCAGGATACCCAGTATGTCTACGTTGGCGCCGACGGCGACAACGTGCGTGTGCAGGGTTCGCTGCAGTACAATTTCTAACGCGTCTCTATTTGTCTACGACGGGCCGGACATTGTTCCGGCCCGCTTCTTTTTCCACCGCTCGTCCCGTCGCCTTTTGCTTGCTTTAAGAGCCGTCAGCCTCTATCATTCCACTGCTGTATTCGCTTCCTGTGGCCGTTTGGATTCCCTCCGGAGCAACCGTGGAAAACGAGTCCTGGACCCCTTTGAAACTGCTCGACTGGACGACGAAGTATTTCGATAAGAACAACGTCGAACAGCCGCGCCTCGACGCTGAGCTTCTTCTCGCCCACGTCCTCGGCATAGAGCGCATCATGCTCTACACCGGATTCGACCGCGTGCTCGACGACGAACAGCTCTCCCGCTTTCGCGCCTTCGTGCGCGAGCGCGCCGCCGGCTGTCCCGCAAAGTACATCCTCAAGCGTTGTGAGTTTTACTCGCTCTCGCTTGCCGTTGACTCGCGTGTCCTTATCCCCAGGCCGGAGACCGAGCTTTTGGTCGAGCGTGCCCTCGCGATTCTCGCCGCGCGCGAGACGGCGGAGTTTCCCCTCGTCGTCGAGATTGGCGTCGGAAGCGGCGCAATCTCGATTGCCCTCGCCGCTTCTTTTCCAAACGCCGCCTACGTTGCAACCGACGTTTCCACGCAGGCGCTTGAGGTTGCCCGCGCCAACGCCGCCGCACACTCGCTCGACGCCAGGATCGAATTCATCGCCGGTGACCTCTTCGACCCTCTTGCCACCATGGGGCTCGAAGGCCGCGTCGACCTTATCGTTTCCAATCCGCCTTACATCAGCGAAGAAGAGTTCAAGGCGCTTCCCAGGGAGATCCGCAACTACGAGCCCGCCTGCGCTCTCGTTGCAGGCCCCGAGGGCACCGAGGTGCACATCCGCATTCTCGATTCTGCGGCTTCCTTCCTCGCGCCGGGAGGGGTGCTCCTTATGGAAATTGACCCTGCGCAGCGCGCCCGCCTTGAAGCCGAAGTCGGCGAGCGCCCCCAGTACTCCAAGCCTCTCTTTCACAGGGATTTTGCCAGGCTCGACCGAGTCATCGAGGTCAGCCGTGACAGTTAATATCGGCCGGCATAAATATCTCCCGGCACCCTCCCATGACCCCTCATGGGCCGCGTGAAATGGCCATTTGCCGCCGTCTTGGCTCCCCACGGCACGATGCTAAACTTTTCTGTAATTGTCTAAAGATGTCGTTTTCAGTGTCCGAAATACAATATGTTGGGGTTGGCGTCACGCGAGCCACAATATGTAACTTGCCGTGGGTTTTGCCTCGGGCAAACGCCGGAATGGGTCGAGAACTTCGCACCCGTATCGGAGGCCTCTTGTAACATCTTGGCAAATAAAGGGTTATGATAACCATGTTTTTTTGCGAAAAATATATAAAGTACTTGCAGACTCATGAAAGGCACATATACTTTCGTCCTACATGTAGTGGTCGCCCGATAGATTATACCATATCGTGTGGCACGCGTTTTGCTACGGGGGCGAAGTCGATGCCGCAACGTTGGTTCTGCTTGTCAACTGTGCTTGGGCACGCCAAAGGGGAGTCCGCATATGCGCTGCCCCTTCTGTAAGGACCTCGAAGACAAAGTCGTAGACTCGCGCATGAGCGACGACGGCCTTGTCATCCGCCGCAGGCGCGAATGCCTCTCTTGTAACCGGCGTTACACCACCGTCGAGACGGTCAAGGAAATCCGTCTCCGTGTCATCAAGAAGGACGGCAGGCGCGAGCCTTTCGAGCGCAGAAAGATCCTCGACGGCTTGCTTGCCGCATGCTACAAGCGGCCTGTTCCCGCCGAGACGCTTGAAAAGATCGCCGGCAAGATTGAAAAGGATGTGCTTGAGAGTTTTGATCGCGAGGTTCCTTCCACTTACATCGGCGAGTTGGCTATGAGGGCGCTGCGTGAAGTGGACAACGTCGCTTATGTGCGTTTCGCTTCCGTCTATCGCGAGTTCAAGGATGCCGGCGCTTTTCTTGACGCACTGCGTCCGCTTCTCGAGTCCGGACGTGCCGCGAAAACCACCGACGAAAAGCTGGGCCCCGCTGAATCCGAAGATATTTGACCGCGCACGCAGACATCAGATGAGTTAAAGGAGGGGAGCAGTGAGCGTAAAACAGGTAAAGAAGCGTGACGGACGTGTTGTGCCTTTCAACGAGACGAGAATCGCAGATGCTATCTTCAAGGCCGCCAGTGCTGTAGGTGGCAGCGACCGCGCGATGGCGGACGAGTTGGCTGCCGTAGTATCGATGTTCATTGAAAACAACTACAAGGACGCCGCCCCCGGCATCGAGGAAATCCAGGACCTCGTCGAAAAGGTCCTCATCGAGACCGGGCACGCAAAGACCGCAAAGGCCTACATCCTCTACCGCGACCGTCGCTCCCGCATCCGCGAGCAGATGGAGGTGCGAAAGACTCACGCCAACCGCGCCAATACCACCGACATGTCGCTCCTGGTGGACGCCGGCCAGCACGATGAAATCCAGCCTTGGGACAAGGTCCGCATCGCGGAGGCTCTCGTCAAGGAAGCCGACATCGAGCCCGAGCTTGCCTTCGAAATCGCGCGCGCCGTCGAGGAAAAGATATTCGCCTCCGGCATCCGTCGCGTTTCCACCGCCCTCATCCGCGAACTTGCCGACAACGAGCTCTTCGAACGAGGCCTCTCCAGACGACTCGAAATGCAAAGCGTAGTCGGCATGCCCCGTTACGACCTCGAGCAGTTGATCTATTCTAAGAGCAAGGAAAACTCGAATATCACCGCCAACAATCCCGAGGCCATAAACCTTGCTATTGCCGAGGCCACATTGAAGCAGTTCGCTTTGAAGGAGGTTTTCACTCGTCCCGTCGCCGACGCGCACAGAAAGGGAATGATTCACCTCCACGACCTCGGCTACCCCACGCGCGTTTACTGCTCCAGTCACAGCCTCGAATACCTCAAAAAATACGGCCTCGGCCTCGAAAATCTTGACACCCAGAGCGCTCCGGCCAAGCACGCCCGTACGCTCACCGGCCACTTGAATACTTTCCTCGCCTCCATGCAGGCCTACTACGCAGGCGCCCTCGGCGTTGGTTATGTTAATATCCTCTATGCGCCTTATCTCGAAGGCATGTCCTACGAGATTATGCGGCAGGAGGCCCAGCACCTTATCTTCTCAGGTTCCCAGAGCGCCTTCTCTCGCGGCGGCCAGACGCTCTTCCTTGATTTCAACATCCACACCGGCGTTCCCAGTTACATGAGAGACACCATGGCCATCGGCCCCGGCGGCAAGCCCACCGGCAAAACCTACGGCGAATACGAAAAAATCGCGCAGGACTTCGGTCGCGCTCTCCTCGATGTCTGGAGAAAAGGTGACGCCAACGGACACGTCTTCGCCTTCCCGAAGTGCGACCTCCATGTCAACGCAGAAACGTTCAGCGATCCCGCGCAAAGAGAGATCCTCGAACACGCATGCCGGATCGCCGGCGAAAACGGCAGCCCCTATTTCGTCTTCGACCGCGACGAGGTCACTCTCGCCGCATGCTGCCGGCTGCGCACCGCCATCACCGACAACTACATGATCAGCCACCTCGAGTCCATGCGCTTCTGCGGCTTCCAGAATATCTCCATCAACCTCCCGCAGGCCGCCTACCGCGCCGGTCGCGGAAACCTCCAGGCCCTCTTCGCCGAAATCGACAAGGGTATGGACCTCGCCGTTGAGGCGCATCTCCAGAAAAAGCGCTTCATCACTCACCTCATGAGCGCTCCTAATATGCCTCTCTGGGAGATCGGGAAAAAGGCAAAAGACGGCCGCCCCTATGTCGAGCTCGACAAGGCCACTTTCATCATCGGCCTCATCGGACTAAACGAATGCGTACAATACCTCTCAGGCGAAGAACTCCATCAGAGCGACGAGGCCTTGAGGCTCGGCCTCAAGGTCGTCTCCCACATGCATTTCCGCGCCAAGGAGGCCGGCAAGAAACTCGGCCTCAAGTTCAGCCTCGAAGAAAGCCCCGCCGAGAGCGCTACGCGCCGCCTTGCAAAGGTTGATATGGGACTCTTCCCGCAGGCCCGCGAGGTCATGAAAGGCGACATTGACTCCGATGAGTACTACTATACCAATTCCGTTCACCTGCGCGCCGACGCGCCCGTTGACCTCCTGACGCGCATCAAAATCCAGGCGAAGTTTCATGCCCTCATTGAGTCCGGCGCCATCATCCACGCCTTTGTCGGAGAGCATCTCCCTCCGATGGAGAGTGTCATGAACCTCGTCGAGAAGACTTTCTTCAAAACTCAGGCCGCTCAGTTGACCGTTTCGCCCGAGTTCACCATCTGCAACAACTGCCGAAAGATGACGGTCGGTCTCCAGGACAACTGTGGGTGGTGCCACAGTGACAACGTTTATGGCCTCACCAGAATCGTCGGCTACTTCAGCAGGATCAAGAATTGGAATAAGTCCAAGCTCGGCGAACTCAAAGACAGGCACAAAGGAAACTACCACGTGCTCGGCGCCACCGTTGCCAGTGAAAAACAAATCGCCCAAATGGTAAAGTAAAGGATACGCTATATGAAAATAGAAGTGTTTGGAAAGCCGGACTGCGCGCTTTGCAAGACCACAAAGAACAAGCTCGCGCACTTTATCGATAAATGGGGTTACTCCGACAGGGTCTCCCTCGACTTCGTCGATGTCGATACCCGTGACGGCATGGCCGAAGGAGCCTTCAGGGACGTCACCGAAATCCCCACCACTATCGTCTCCGACAACGGCTCCACCCTCGCGCGATGGGAAAAACTCGTCCCCTCTTCCGAGGAGTTCAAGCAGGTGCTCGAACAATGCGCCTGAATACCATCGAAATAAGGGGTCTTGTCGAAACCTCGATGCTCGATTGGCCCGGCAAGCTGGCCACCGTCGTCTTTCTGCCCGGCTGCAACCTCCGTTGCCCCTATTGCCACGCAAGGGATATCCTCGGTCACCCCGAAGCAGCCGAATCCATCCCCGTCGACAAGACGCTTGAATTTGTATCGCGGATGGAGGGGTGGATCGACGGCGTTGTTATTTCCGGTGGTGAGCCCACGCTTCATCCCCAGTTGCCTCTGCTTGTCGCCGAGATCAAATCACGCGGTTTCGCCGTCAAGCTCGATACCAACGGCACCCGTCCGAATGTCATCGAGTGTCTTATCGCCGAGCGCCTCATCGACGCCGTTGCCGTCGATATAAAGGCCCCGCTCGACTACCGCTACCTCGAACTCACTCGCACCGTCTTCAACCTCGATGATCTCAGGAAAACGATCGACCTCGTCATGAACT
>CALMGO010000593.1 GCA_937863625.1 uncultured bacterium | reverse complement strand
CTTTTGTGATTCTTTACAAAAATGTTACGTCGCAAAACAGTCGACTATCGTATTATAACGAGGTCGTTTGGCGCTGTGGGAGGTTTAGGCACGGGGGACACGGGATGAAGATGCGGATGAAAATCATTTGCCTCGCGACGGCGATGTCAGCCATCCTGGCAGCCTGGGCCGCATGTGCGGAAACGCAGGCGGACCGGGAAGAGCCTCGTGCGAGGGCTGCGCCAACCGTGCTCGAGATGCACGCCAAACGCTCCGATTGGGGGAAGGTTCGTCAGGCCTGCATCGAGCTTGACAGGATCGACCCTCAGGGCCACATGCTCTCCGAGGATCAGCGCAAGTTCCTGGACATTTCCGCGATAACGGGAAAAGCCGGGACAACCGCTGAACAGATCAATGCCATGGCCGCTCTCGACAGAACCGAAGTCCGCCCCTTTGTAATGTGGATGCTCGAAACCAACAGGTATATGGACGCCATCGCGATACTTGTCATCTGGAAGGACACCGGAGAGGCCGGCAAGATACTGCGCATGGCGCAAGAGGAAAGCGGGGCCCAAAAGGCCGTCTTGGCGGGCGCCTACATGGTGCTCGACGGCTCGGACAAGTCGTTTCAAGAATCCCTCGACATGCTCAGGGAAATGTTGGTCGGGGACGGTTTCTACGAATTCGCCAAGTACTCTCTGGAGGCTGTTCTCCGTTCGGATCTGCCGGCCCAGAGAAAGCTCGCCGCAGCCAGAGCATACAAGAGCGCTCTGGCCGGCAAGTCGACAGCCGTCGTTGCAGAGTGCATGTGGGCCTTGTCGGGAGATATCGCCGGGGTTCTCGTGCCGATGATGCAGGAGGAAACGGATCTCGCCACGCTCGCCTACTATGCCCGTGTGGCAGCCGAGAAAGATCCCGTGCTTTTTTCGCCCGAAGTGCGGCGCAGCCTTCTCCTCCTCGCCGAGACCGGCGAATCAAAGGGATTGTACAACTGGGTGCCGCGATACATCCTCGATGCGGCCATCGCCTGTCGGCTCGAAGGTTGTGGCGATGTGGCCGGGACTTTCATGTCGTGGCCGGACCCTTTCGTCAGAGCACAAGGCGCCAACGCCGCCATCCGGCTCGGTGGAGACCGGGCAAGGGCGCTTTCGCTTCTTCACGAAGAACTCTCCAATCCCGATGCGAATATCCGCGACGCTGTGGCCGGGTTTCTCAAAAAGACGCCGTGCGCTGATGAGTCCGAAAGGGCCTCGCGCGAAGCGGCGGTGCTTGCGCTTCTGGGACGGACGGAGGAAGACTACGTCCTCGGGGTCCTCGTCACATGCCAGGGGGCCGAGAGCGCCCGACTCCTAAGTGAGATTATCGACGAGGACGATGTCCCGCGCGCAGTCACCGCGGCGTGGGTGCTCGCACAGTCTGAAGACGAGGCCGTCCGGGATAGGGGCCTTCGCCGACTCGCCATCTTTGCGTTCTTCAACCACAATGACAATCGCCAGAGCCATCGGGCGGAAATATCCTACATAGGCGAAAGCATAGACTTCCGTGTGCCGCCGGTGGTCGAGTTCAGACAGACCATGAAACCCTGGCAGAGAGGTCCCGTTGGCGTCGTGCGGATACCCGACGAACTCCTTGTGCCGTTTGCGCTCGACGAGCCTGAGCAGAAGTTCGCCGTGCGCGCCTGGCGACACATGCTCCCCATAAACCCCATGTACCCGGACTTGGACCGCGAAGCCGGGGGGCCGCTTCATCCCGTCAGGTGTTTCACGTCGCTCGCACATGGCGGCGCCGGCGATGCTGTCGGCACGTCATGGTTGCCTCTTCTCTCCTCGATGGCGCGAGAGGATACGGACCTCGCCGTAGTCGAAGCCGACACCGGCCGCGCAGCATTCTTTCCCGGCCGAAAGGCCGCGGCTGAGATCATCGCCCGCATCACGGGTGCGCCCGCTGCGTATGTCGCCCTCGCCGGCGAAGAACTCGACAGCTCCGCCGTGCCGACGAAGCCCTACGAAAGGCAGACGGCGCTTGTCGCCTCCTTCCTCATCGACCTTATCGAGCACTCGCGGCTGGCTGATATGGAGGCATGCGAAAAACGAAGGTTAAGCGTATGGAGATATAGCCATACCCTCACCTGCCTGACGAGCAAAGAGGCATTTGGTGACGACCTGCGAGGAGCTCTTCTGGCCGAGGCGCTCGCCCGCAACGAAACCGCGAAGTTCAAGGATGCCGGCTTCTTCCCGTGGGAGGACATGGAGTATGGAAAATTAATTTCCTCGCGGGTTCAACCCTTGGAAAATCAGCGTCACGAGCATGAAATCAAATAGGGGCGGCACTCGCCGCCCCTCCTTCTTTTGTCAGTTTTTTTGAACGAAATCGCCATTTCATCCGTATTATTGTCGGTGCTGGGACATTGCCACGCGTTTGCCATATTGAAAGGGGGGCTATGATGTGCGCAGAGCCGATTGATACGCCGGTTCAGAAACCCCGCCCCCGCTGGCTCAAATACCTCCTGCGCGGGTTCCTTGCTTCGGTGCTCCTTTTTGTCATCTCGGTTCTTGTGCTTGGCTACATCTTCCTCTACGGGCCGTATCTTCCTGACCTGCCTACGTCGGCCTTGAAGGTAAGTTTCGACGGCGATTCGCGGCAACTCGCCGCAACGCAAATCGTCCCCACCCTCGACACGCCCGTAGAGCCGGGCAAGAACGTCATCTACTGCGCGTCTTTTATCGCCGCATGGAAAAGCCTTCAAAATGACGTCGCCGGCAGCAGCATCTCTATCGCAGGAGCAGGGGAAGTCTCTGACCGGCTCAACTCCGCCGCCGACCCCAAGGATTACGTCCCCGCAGAGTCGCTTTATGCGGCGGCCGGTTGGGTAAATAAGGGCATCCTTGACACCATCGCATCCGAGATGCACAGTCGGTTCCCTGCGGAAAAGTCTCCCGATTTCCCCGGCATCACGCCGGACTCCTTTGTCGCGTTTGCCCACATGGAGGCAAGTGTCCACTTTACCACGCCGTACTTTGACAGCCGCGAACCTCTTATATTCACCGGCGGGGACGGCTCATCCACGAAAGTTCGTTCTTTCGGCATTCGGGAGAAAGATTCAGACGCGTATAGCAGACTTCGCGCGCAGCCACAAGTTCTCTTTGTGGGGGATATCGGCTTGCTGTCGCAGTCGCAGGCCTCATACTTCGCCATTGACTTGTGCGGAGATTTCCTGCCCAGCCAGGTCATAGTGGCTCACATGGACCCCAGGCACACTCTGGCCGAAATGCTCGCGTTCGTTAACGAGCGCATCGCCGCGTCAGCCGGGTACACGAACAGTCTCGGGCCGACCGATGTACTTCTTGTGCCGGACATGCTCTGGCGTCTCGTCCATCATTATGACGAAATCGAGAAAAGCAATCTCTCGGGGAACAAACCTCTCGGCCTCCAGCCCGAAAATGTCGCCATGCAGAGCATAACCTTCCGCCTCGACAGAAGTGGCGCCGAACTCAAGTCACAGGTGAAGTCGTACGTCGGGGCTATGCCGGTAGATTATGTGCTCGACCGCCCCTTTCTCGTCATCATGAAAGAGCGCAGCGCCACCGAGCCGTATTTCGTCATGTGGGTCGACAACGCCGAACTCCTCCAGAAATGGTAATGGCACCCCCACGGCCGGCCCCATAGACCAGGGGCTATCCTGCTCTGCCGCTCCTGCCAAATCACTGGCTTTTTGCGCCACTCTACGTTATAAATGCTCATTGAAAATTCACCGGAGGGTGCGCAATGAAAAGACTGTTTGTCGCCGTTGTCCTGTCAATCGTCGTCGCAGCCGCAGGCTGCGGCAAATCCGGCACTAAAACCCCGGAAGAAATAGCCTCCACCGACTCCGTCGTCACCGCCCCCGATGGCAAGCTCACCCCAGCCGAACTCGGCAGGCAGTCCCTCGTCGGCGCCAACCCCGCCCCCGTCGTTGACAAGGTCGTCACCGACGGCGGCACTCTTGTCCGCCGGTACAATGCCGAGCCCGATACGCTAAACCCCCTCACGAGCACCGACGCCTACGCCTCGGCCCTGCTTTCGCTCATGACCGATTCGCTTGCGTCGAGAAACCGCGACACCCTCGAATTCGAACCTGAGCTCGCCGAATCCTGGGAACTCTCCGACGACCATCTGACGTATACCTTTCACCTTAGAAAAGACGTCCGCTGGCACGATGGTAAGCCATTCACCGCCGCTGATGTCATCTATTCCTTCGAGAAGATCACCGACACCACCGTGAACGCGCCGAGCATCAGAAACTACTACCGCGACCTCCAGAGCGTCGTCGCCCCTGACGACTACACCGTCGTCTTCACCTGGGCCAAGCCCTACTTTCTCAGTTTCGAGAGCTCGGCCACCATGCCCATCGTCCCGAAGCACATCTTCGACGACGGCCAGGACTTTAACACCCACCCTGCCGGCCGCACCCCCGTCGGAAACGGCATGTACCGCTTCGTCGAATGGAAGACCAACCAGGAACTCGTACTCCAGCGAAACGAGGACTACTACGGCCGCAAGCCCCACATCAAGAAAATCATCACCGTCTTCACCCCCGACGACAACGCCGCCCTCATCCAGGCCTCAAGCGGCGATATCGACACCATGGGCGTCCGCATCGAGCAGTGGGTAAATGAACTCCAGACCGATACGCTCCGGCAGAAGTTCAACCGCTACTCCTATGACGAGCGATACTACAGTTACATTGGCTGGAACGAGCGCCGCCCCTTCTTCTCCGACAGGCGCGTCCGCCTCGCCATGACTCAACTGACAAACCGCGAGGCCATCCTCGAAAGCATCTACTACGGCCTCGGAAAAATCGTCACCGGCACCTTCTTCATTCACTCCGACTCATACAGCCCCGAGATAAAGCCGTGGCCCTACGACCCCGTCGAAGGCGCTCGTCTTCTCGATGAGGCCGGTTGGACGGACCACGACTCCGACGGCATCCGCGACAAGGCCATCGACGGCAAGACCGTCAAGTTCGAGTTCGATTTCATGTTCCCGTCCGGCAGCAAGACCGCCGAGAAGATCGGCGTCCTCCTCCAGGAGGAGCTCAAGAAAGCAGGCGTCATCGTCAACCTGCGAAACCTCGAATGGGCCGCATTTCTCCAGCGGCTCGACAATGCCGACTTTGACGCCGTGACGCTTGCCTGGTCATTGAGTATCGAACAGGACCCCTATCAGCTCTGGCATTCGTCGCAGATAGCCGAAGGCGGCTCCAACTACGTCGCCTTCAAAAACGACGAACTCGACTCGCTCATAGAACAGGCGCGCACTGAGTTTGACCCCGAAAAGCGAAACGCGCTCTATCACCGCTTTAACGAGATCGTCCACGAGGAGCAGCCGTATACGTTCCTTTTCTGTCCGCCCGCCACCGCGATCGTCAACAAACGTTTTCACAACGTCATCGTACATACTCTCGGATTGGATGTGCGCGACTGGTACGTCCCGGCCGCCATGCAGAAACCTTTATAGAGACCTGATGAGACAGTACATCATCCGCCGCCTTCTCTGGATGGTCCCGACGCTCATCGGCATTACGCTGGTGACCTTTCTCATCGTACGTATGGCCCCCGGAGACCCCATCAAGCTCAACCTCGGCATGCAGGGCGACAGCCTCAGCACCAAGGACGCCATAACGCAGATCATGGAGGAGCAGAAGCGCCTCCTCGGACTTGACCGTCCCCTGTGGCAGGCCTACCCCGTATGGCTCGCGCGCGTGGCCGTGCTTGATTTCGGCAAGTCATTCAAGGACCAGCGCCTCGTCCGGGACATTATCCTCGAAAGACTCCCCATCACCCTTCAGATAAACATCATCTCCATACTCTTGGCGTACATCATTGCCATCCCCGTCGGAGTCCATTCAAGCGTCAAGGCAGGCACTCCGCTTGAACGTTTCACGACCGTGATTCTCTTCATCCTTTACAGCCTGCCCGCGTTCTGGGTCGCGTACATTCTCATCTATTTTCTCTCCGGCGGCGCCCATTGGGATATATTCCCCGTCGGCGGCATAAGTTCCCGCTCCGCTGATGACTTCACTTTTTACCGATGGCTCCTCGACCGCGCATGGCACCTCGTGCTGCCCGTGGCGTGTCTCACCTACGGGGCTTTCGCCGGCCTCTCGCGCTACATGAGAAGCGGCATGATGGAGGTCCTCCGGCAGGACTACATCCGCACCGCCCGCGCCAAGGGCCTCTCCGAACGCTCCGTCATCTTCAAACACGCCATGCGCAATTCGATAATCCCGCTCATCACCATCCTTGCCGGACTCCTGCCCTCGCTCATCGGCGGCAGCGTCATCATCGAGACCATCTTCAATATCCCCGGCATGGGACGCCTCGCATATAACGCCGTGCTCTATCGCGACTATCCTGTCATCATGGCCGTCGGCACCATCGCCGCAGTCCTCACGCTCTTCGGCATCCTCCTCGCTGACATCATGTATGCCGGCGTCGACCCGAGGATAAAATATGAGTAGCCGGCGCGCAAAACCCAATAGTTACCTGCGCCTCGTCGCGCGCGCCTTTCTGGCAAAGCGCCTCTCTACGGCCGCCCTCGTCGCCACGCTCGCGCTTATCGTTATCGCGGTCGCCGCGCCCTATATCGCCAACGACGCGCCTATTGCCCTTCGCCGCTCCGGCGTGTGGTACTTCCCTTCTACATTCACCTATGCCGAGTTCACCTCGACCGACTGGCGAGACGCCGTCGACAATCTCCCCATCGGCGACTACGTCCTCATGCCGCCCGTGCCGCAGAGCCCCAACCGCACCGAAATATCCAACCGCCTCGTGCCCCCGTCCTCCGGCCACGTCATGGGGACGGACGACCTCGGCAGGGATGTCTTCGCCCGCATGATATGGGGTTCCCGTATAAGCCTCTCGGTAGGTTTCGTCGCCGTCGGCATCGCGGTCCTCATCGGTGTGATTGTCGGCGCTGTCGCAGGCTACTGGGGTGGATACGTTGATATGACCGTATCCAGGGTCATCGAGGTCGTCATCTGCTTTCCCGTATTCTTCCTGATTCTCATCATCATTGCCATCGTCCCGAAAATGAATATATATTACCTCATGCTCGCAATAGGAGTCGTAGGCTGGACCGGCGTGGCAAGGCTCGTGCGCGGAGAGTTTTTGAAACTGCGCACACAGGATTTCACCGTCGCCGCGCGCGCCCTCGGCGTGCCCGCGCCGAGAATCATCTTTCGCCACATCCTCCCGAACGCCATGGCTCCCGTCCTCGTCTCCGCGACTTTCGGCATAGCAGGTGCCATACTCACCGAGTCGGGGCTTTCCTTTCTCGGCTTCGGCGTGCCGCCGCCTACGCCGTCCTGGGGCTCCATACTTTCGCTTGCGCGTGAATACGTCTACCAGGCGTGGTGGCTCACCGCCTTCCCCGGCGCCGCCATTTTCTTAAGCGTCCTTTTCTACAATCTCATCGGCGAAGGCCTTCGTGACGCCGCCGACCCGAGGCTCAAGATATGATTATGACAAGGGGCATCCGATGACAGACGACCAACCGGTGCTCGAAGTAAGAAACCTCAAGACCTACTTCTTCACCGGCGACGGCGCGGCAAAGGCCGTTGACGACGTCTCTTTCGCAGTGCATCGCGGCCGCACGCTCGCCCTCGTCGGCGAGTCGGGCTGCGGCAAATCCGTCACCGCCCTCTCCATCATGCGCCTCGTGCCCAGCCCTCCCGGACGCATCGTCGCCGGCCAGGTCCTCCTCGAAGGCGCCAACCTCCTCGACCTCCCCGAGAGCCGCATGCGCTCTATCAGGGGCAACCGCATCGCCATGGTCTTTCAGGAGCCCATGACATCGCTCAACCCCGTCTTCACCGTCGGCAACCAGATCATCGAGGCCGTCCGCATACACAAGGACGTCTCGAAATCCGACGCCCGCGCCCAGGCGCTTGCAATGCTCAAGACCGTGCGCATCCCCGACCCCGCACAGCGCATCGATTCCTATCCGCACGAACTCTCCGGCGGCCAGCAGCAGCGTGTCATGATTGCCATGGCGCTTGCCTGTAACCCCACCGTCCTCATCGCAGACGAACCCACCACCGCCCTCGACGTCACCATCCAGTCGCAGATCCTCGCGCTGCTCGATGACCTCAAGGCCTCCTTCAACATGGCCGTCCTCTTCATCACTCACGACCTTGCCGTAGTCGCCGAGACCGCCAGCGACGTCGCTGTCATGTACGCCGGCAAGATTGTCGAGACCGCTCCCGTCAAAGTCCTCTTCAGGAAACCAATGCACCCCTATACGAGGCTGCTATTCCGCAGCATCCCGCGCGGAGACACCAAGGGCACCCGCCTCGAGACCATAGCCGGACAGGTCCCCAGCCCCCTGCATTTCTCCGACGGCTGCCGTTTTAACCCGAGATGCCCGCTCGCCGTCGACCGTTGCCGCGTCGAGGTGCCCGTCTTAAGACAGACCGAAAACGAACACATGGCCGCCTGCCACCGGGCCGAAGAAGTCGAGGAGTTGCTCAAATGACCGCTGACGGCGTACTCGTTGAAGTAACCAGCCTCAAGAAATATTTCCCGGTCAAAAAAGGTGTCTTTTCCAGAACCGTCGGTCATGTAAAGGCCGTCGACGATGTGAGTTTCTCCATCGCGCGCTCGCGCACCCTCGGCCTCGTCGGCGAGTCCGGCTGCGGCAAGACCACCTGCGGCCGGAGCATCCTGCGCCTCATCGAGCCTACCGCCGGCGCCGTACGCATTGACGGCCTCGATATTCTGGCTCTGCCTCCGCGCGCCTTGAGAGACGCCCGCCGCAGATTTCAAATCATCTTCCAGGACCCTTACGGTTCGCTCAATCCCCGCATGACCGTCCAGACGATCGTCAGCGAAGGGCTCGTCGTCCACAAGGTCGGCTCCCGCGCAGAGCGCCGCGCCAGGGTCGCCTCGCTTCTCGAACGCGTCGGCCTCCCCGCCGACGCCGCAGGCCGCTACCCGCACGAGTTCTCCGGCGGCCAGCGGCAGAGAATCGGCATCGCACGCGCTCTCGCCCTCGACCCCGTCTTTCTCGTCTGCGAC
>CALMGO010000592.1 GCA_937863625.1 uncultured bacterium | reverse complement strand
TGGGGTGCAGATATAGACGAGGTCCAGGTCGGAGTCCTCGCACAGTTTCTTCCATGCATCTTCACTGCCGCCAAACGCCTTTGCCTGCGGCAGCCCCGAGTCGGCGAGCATGGCCTGCACTTTGTCGACTCTATCAGTATACTTGTCGCAGAGGGCGGCTATCTCGACCCCTTCGATACGGACCAGACGTTTTACCGCGCCCGGCCCGCGCATGCCGAGGCCGATGACGCCTATGCGCACCTTGTCGAGAGGAGTGGCGGCATGGCCGCACATATTGAACCGTTGGGCGTGCTGTGACTGGACGGCTTCTTTGACCTCCGGCATGGCCGCGGCCGTCTGGTGCGGTGTGGCGCATGATGACACTGACCCGGCGGCCACGGCTCCGGCTCCGGCGACTGCAGCGGTGCGTAAGAAATTCCTGCGATTTGTCTTCATAACTGTCAGGCCCCTTTAGTTAGGGTGTAGTATTATGCATGCAGTATACAAACCTACACGGTGACCGTGTCAAAATCTCAGGTGAGAGTTTCGCGTCGCCACAGTGCGATTCAGGGCCTTAGTATACCTTTGCCGGCGCGCGCCTGTCCAGCGGTTAGCGTCTCATAAGTGCCATGCCCGGCGCGACCGTCCCGTCATGTTCGTGAGGATTCGAACTTAGAGTCGGGACAACTATGAATTTTGCGTGACTTTCCGCCGAGTTTGTGTTAGCTTCTCATCGCGTTCAGTGTCGTCGTCCCGCTTGTTTGCAACCGATGACTGGTGAAGAGCTAACGCACGGTGTGTGTGGAGTGTCAGCCGCATTGGCCTCAAGAGCGCTGTGTCCGTGCAGATGAAACGAAAAACATTCGTCTGGCTTGCAGTTACGGCTCTGATCCTGGCCGGGGTGTCCGCGTGGTTCTGGACACATCGGAACCGCTGGCCGTTCGTGCCACGTGGTGTTGTACATCAACTGCCTTACAAATGGGATTCGTATGTCCGGCCTGACTTGCAGTTCACAATGGAGCCGATGAGTAACGTTATCGGCAAGGTCAATGCCGCTATTCGAGACGCAAGCAATAACGCCGTTCCAGAGGCAATCAAGCTCGATGCCACGCCGACCCGCGTTGTCAAGGTCGGCTCCAACCCATTGATTGATCAGTATATGGATGAACTCATCGCTGAGTTTCGAGAGCACGAGACGGAGATGATCCGGCGCGGCGCCGAGGGATTCGAGAGCACACCATTCACCGGGACGCTCGACGGTCACCATTCGCTCTGGTGTATGCTGGGGATGCGTGGAGCAGGCGGCCTTGACTGGGAAGCAAAGGAGGATGCGCTGCATGTCTCCCGCTGGCCGCACGTGATGGAGTGCAGACCTTACTACATTGCCGACGACCTCTTCGTGCGAATGAAGCAACAACGCAGTGACAATCGTTACAAAGTGGGGGCGGAACCTATAGTGTCCGCCTTGATCGAAGAAACGGGGATTCACTCCTGGAGCGTCATGCTTCCCGATGGACCTAACAGGGGGAAGAGTGAGTCTCGTTTCGACAAGGTATTCAGGTATGTTCCTGATTTGAATTTCATTTTGGCCCTCGCGACGCCTGAAGAACATGCGGAAGCCAAACGACGTCTGAATGAGTCAGGGCTCTGGGTCGCACCCGAAGAAACACAAGAAGGACTCAATAAGCCGGATGCTGGCGAAGGCACATAGTCTCCGCCTCCGGCGACCTCACTCTTAGGTGCGGATGCCGGGCGACTGCGCGGCTCCAGGCGCCCGCTAAGAAACCATTTCCGGAATGCCATTTACTTGCAGGGAGGTACTCCTTATGCTGGGTTTTGCGTGGCGTGATGGAGCCGCGCCAAATGGTATCCAGCGGATAAGGAGGGGCACATGCGGATTCTGGACTTTCACCTGCACTATAACGGGAATATCGCCGAAGCGGAGCGCTTCGCGGACCTCTGGCGCGAGAATGGCGTCGAGAAGGCGGTCGTCTTCGGCATGAACTATAGCGGCGGCTCGCACACGACCGCTCGTGAGACTGCAGCGCTTGCCGCGCGGGTGCCCGATTTCTATATCCCGTTTGCCTATATGAACATCGGATACGAAGACT
>CALMGO010000591.1 GCA_937863625.1 uncultured bacterium | reverse complement strand
GGGCCTGCCGGTTCTGCCTCAGGGGGTCGCGCTCTTTCTTGATTACGTCCGTACGGAAGAGTTTCAAATCGTCGGCTCTTTTCGCGACGAGTCTCCGAGGGACTCCGGCATGCCCGATGTCTTTGAACTTTACACATGGCGGGGCCCGCGAAATCCCCGTCCGCTTGACATCTCTCTCCCCGGCGTAGGCATGACCGTCACCCTGATGCCTCAGGGCTCATAGGGTAATCGTGAAGCCGCGGCTTCCTGCGCGCTGGCAGTGTGCTTGTCCTATGTCCTTATGTGTAAATCCCTTGCAGCGTTAGCTGCTCCTGCGGCCCGCCGATTAGATACCGGCCTCGCCGGACCACGGCACCCCTGTGCCGCTTCCCGCCTTCGCTTGTCGAATTCCTTGTAACAGACTTCACAAAAGTGGCCGTTTCTTCTAAACAGAGTCTGCGGTACGTCCGATATTAACTCAAAGCAGTGCAGGGGATGGTCCAAGAATCTCGTCACCAACTTGGATATGCTTCTTTGGGGATGGAAGGCGCGTACTTGCATGGCCTTCTTAATGCATTTTGCCGTTGTGGAGAAGGATCTCCACTCGTGCGGCAGCGCAGGCGAGGGAGTAAGAACCGTGGGCAAGGATGCCGAGAAGCGGACAGTCCCCCTGTGGATTCTCGCGGACTGTATGGCGTTTAACCTGGCAATCGTCACAGCATTTGCATTCAGGCTCGGGATGGCCTCTTGGGCCTTTAACTTTGTGGCATACCTCGAAATACTCCCGTTTGCCCTCGGAGTCCCGATCCTCGTGTTTTATCTGTCGAGGGTGTACAAAACCGACTGGACCAACGCCCCCGTTGAGGACTACATCGGTCTGTTCAGACCGCTTTTCCTTTCCTGGGCGGCGATCATCATGGTTGCGTACATCTGGCGCGAAGGTCCTGCAGGGAGGCTTCCTTCCAGTGTCATGCTCATGTCGCTTCCAATTGGGGCAATATACGTCATAGGCTGGCGCTTCATCGCCAGGCGTGTGATCTGGGCAAAGCGCCTCTCGACCGAAAAGCAGACGCTCCTCGCGGTTGGTTTCGACTCGAAATCGTTGAAAGTTCTCCAGGCCCTTGTTGGCGGCCGGTATGATCTTGTTGGAACCCTTGCCGACTCCTGGGACATTCCAGAAGGCGCGCTCGCGAGGCCGCACCTTGGCCGTCTGAAGGACATCGCCCGAGTTCTCTCGCGGTACGACGTGGACGAGGTGGTGGTTGAAGGCCATGAGATGCACAATGGAAACGCATCCGCCATACTCAAGGCCTGCGAGAATGCCGGCATTTCGCTCCGTGTTGTGCCTACGATGCTTTCCATGCTCACCAGCCGCGCGCACGTTGAGATGGTTGGTTTTGTGCCAACGATTTCATATGGGTCGCTGCGCATCGAAGGCTGGAACGCGCTCCTGAAGCGAATCATCGACATTGTTGGCTCGATCCTCTTGATATTGTCTCTCTCGCCAATTCTCGCGTTCTGTGCTGCCTGGATATGTGCGAACTCCCACGGGGGGTTCCTCTTCAAACAAACCCGCGTCGGCAAGGACGGTAAGCATTTCATTGTCTATAAATTCCGCACGATGCACATTGGCTCCGAGGCCGACTCTCCCTTAACCCTGCGTGATGATCCCCGCGTAACAAAGGCAGGAAGCTTCCTCCGCAAATGGAGCCTTGACGAACTCCCCCAGCTCTTCAATGTCCTGTTTGGCAACATGAGTCTTGTCGGTCCCCGCGCGGTCGTACCTTATGTGGCCGACAAATTCGATGAATTCGAACGCCTCACTCTAAACGTACTCCCGGGGATTACGGGGCTCGCACAGGTCAACGGCCGCGACGAGCTTGCCTTCAAGGACAAGTCGCTCCTGAACCTTTACTACATCACCAACTATTCGCTTATCCTCGATATTGAGATCATGCTTAGCACGCTTGCAGTTGTCGCGCGTCGGGAAGGTACGAACGGGACCAGGGTCGAGCCGCACCCGGCGCCCAAGGTCAGCGTCAAGCTTCAGCCTTTGTCACGAGAAACCGTTGAGGCGGGAAATGCCGCTTAAGATCGCGTTAGTCTGTGCTTCGGCGATGTTATTCACCTACGTTGGCTATCCTCTCCTGACATATCTGCTGAGCAGAGTGGCCAGGAGACCGGTGCTGAAGGGTGCTTACTTCCCGCGTATTTCCGTCATCCTTCCGATTCATAATGAATCCGAGCGGATTGCGTCCAAAGTCCACAACATCATGTCGCAGAGCTACCCTCGCGAACTCATGGAGCTCATTATCGTAGATGACGGCTCCGACGTCCCTCTAAGCGGCGCATTCTTAAAAGATGCCGGCCCTGGCGTGCGTGTTATCACGCTGCACGAACGCAAGGGAAAGGCTTCTGCGCTCAATGCCGGTGCGAAAGCGGCCAATGGCGAGGTTGTCGTATTTACTGATGCCAGGCAGACGCTTGCGCGTGACGCTTTGACCGCTCTTGTCGCCAATTTCGCCGACCAGCGGGTGTCCGCCGTGACAGGACGGCTCTCTGCGGCGTACGCTTCCAGCGACGGCCTGTTCCGCGTCTATGAGGAGAGACTTCGCTCATGGGAGGCCGCCTGGGGCAGTTGCGTTGGGTCCACCGGCGCGCTCTATGCCGTGCGAAAGAGCGCCTTGGCGCCCATAAGCCCCGACACGATTCTCGACGACCTCGTTATATCACTGTCCGCATGCCGACGCGGGCGTCTCGTTTACGAGCGTGATGCCGTAGCCTGTGAAGCCGACAGCGACGTCGACCGGGTGTGGCCTCGCAGACTCAGGACGCTCGCAGGAAATTGGCAGATCGTTTTTGCACCTGTCCGCTTCTACAAGGCCTACGCCCCCTCTGTCCTCTTTCAACTCTTCTGCCACAAAGGCCTGCGTCTTGCCTTCCCGTTTCTGGCGGTCACCTTCGTCGTTGCCCTTATGGCGTCCTTGCCGTTTTCTGCCATTGCGGCTTACGCCGGCATCTTCGTGCCGTGCGTCTTTCTTGTCGTCGTCGCGCTTGGGAAAAAGCGCGTGCGCGAAATCGCTCGACATCTCTTTGTAGCGCCTGTCGCTGCGCTTATTCGTTACCTTGCAGGGCTTGAGACGGTCCTCTGGGCACACTGAAGGTTGGTTCCCTCACGTCAATCCCCTTGTGAAAAGTGCGTGTATTGGTAAGATGATGTGAGCAGATAATGCATTCTTGTCGAGGCGCATGCGTGAGATCATATCCCCTCAAGTTTTATGAGATACTCAAGCCCAAGATATGGGGTGGTCGGCGGATTGAGGCTGTTCTTGGTAAGCCGCTTCCCGGTGGCGCCCTGATTGGCGAATCATGGGAACTCTGCGATCATTTCGATGATATTGGCGTTGTTCGAAACGGCGCTCTGGAAGGTCATCGCCTCCGGGACGTCTGGCAGGAGAGTCCTCAGGCGATCCTGGGTAATGCCTTGGCGGACGCCGGATGGAGGGAGTTCCCGCTGCTTGTAAAGTTCATCGATGCGTGCGAGACACTTTCCGTCCAGGTTCACCCCGATGCAAATTATGCCGCCGCCCGCGACGAACGTGGCGAATCAGGCAAAAACGAATCATGGTATATCATCCATGCTGAGCCCGACGCCTCCCTGGTTGCCGGACTCCTTCCCGGGGTTACGCGCGCCGACTTTTCGCGGCTCCTTGTCGAGGGACGCGTTGAGGAGGCTCTCGCCCGCCTCCCGGTCAAGGCCGGAGACGTCATCCATATCGCATCCGGGACTGTCCATGCCGTCGGCGCGGGGATTCTCCTCTGTGAAATACAGCAGACTTCCGACGCCACATATCGCCTCTGGGACTGGGGCAGGCTCGATAACTCCGGAGTGCCCCGCCCCTTGCACATCGACCACGCCCTCAACTGCATCGATTTCAAGCGTGGCCCGATTTCCGCCCTGAAGCCTGCGGTGAAATGTTCACATCCGCTGTCCATTGAGACTCTTAATGAGTCCGAGTTCTTCGTCATTGAGCGCCTTGTGGCCGGTTCGCGTGTCCCCCTTGATAGTATCAAGGGGCGCTTCAGTATTCTTGTCTGCCTTGAAGGCTCCGGGTCGCTTGTTGCTGATGGTGAGCGCATTGCGTTTCGTGTGGGAGACACGATTCTCATACCGGCTGCTCTCGAGACAGTCACGCTGGACCCGGAGCATAAATGTACTCTTCTCAGGACATGGATTCCTTAGGGGCCGCGTATGGAAACCGAAAGACTTCACAAAATCCTCGCCGCCAGGGGCGTCGCAAGCAGGCGTGCCTGCGAAGAGATCATCCTTGCCGGGCGAGTCAGTGTCGATGGCCGCATCATCCGTGAGGTTGGTACCAAGGTTCCTCCCGGCGCTGACATTCGCGTCGATGGCCGTCCGCTTGTACAGCCGCGGCTTGCCTACTACATCCTCAACAAGCCCCGCGGCTACGTTACGACGCTTTCTGACGACCGCGGGCGAAAATCTGTCGGCGACATACTGAAACGCCTCCGCACGCGCGTATATCCTGTCGGACGGCTTGATGTTGATACTGAGGGACTTCTGCTCGTGACCAATGACGGCGAACTGACCAATATCCTTACCCATCCGAAATTCAAAGTCGAAAAGACCTACCTCGTGACGGTCCGCGGCCGCATGGAAGCGGAGGCGTTGGCGACCTTGCGCCAGGGAGTGCGGCTCAAGGAGGCAAAGGTATCTGCTTGGGTAAAGGTCATTCGTGCCACGAGGGTCACCACCCGCATCGAGCTCACTATCAGTCAGGGATACAATAGACAGGTGCGCAGAATGTGTGTTGCTGTTGGGCACGAGGTCAAACGCATCGAAAGGGTGCGCTTCGGCCCGCTGAGCGTGCGAGGGCTGCCTTCGGGGGGATTTCGCATGTTGACTCGTCAGGAGGTCGACTCGCTTAAGGCCCTTTCGCAGGGGGTCGTCGCTGCCGCGGTTGACCCGCCTGCACCACCAAAGAAAAGGGAGGTCAAAGTTGCCAGGCGCAAACGAAACACGAGATAATCTTGCCTCGACCGAGCAGGAATCCGCCGAGCGTATCTACCATCTGCGTCGCGGCTTTGAGGCCGCCTGTTTTGTCCTCTTCTGCGTACTTGTTTTTGGCCTTGTCTTTCACAAGGTCCCATACGATCTTTCCCTTGATATCTTTCTGGGCTCGCGGATCGCTTCGGGCGGCTTCGATGCCGTACGAGGTCTCACCCCCTCGTCTCAAGCGCTCATGACCGGCTGGCTCTCCTGGCTTATTTCTTCCGGTGTCGCTGGCATCGGCGGTCTCGCTGCCGCCGGCGTCTTCTCCGCCATTTTGGCCACGGCGGGGCTTGCGGTCCTTCTTGCCGCTGTTCGCCGCTCCCTGCACATCGCTGTCTCGGCTCTCCTCCTGCTTGCCGCCGTATACTTGGCCAGATCGTATTGGGCCCCCGGGGGACAGGCGTTCGGCATATTCTTCTTCGGTATTCTTGCCGTGCTGCTGGTAGACTCGGTTAAGTCGCATTCAAGGCGTTTCTGGCTGGCAGTCCCGCTGATGGCCGTTTGGGCCAACGCGGACCTGACCTGGACAGTCGGTCTTGCTTTGTGCGCCGTGTTTATTCCTGTCGTTGCCGTTGCCGCGAAAGAGAGAAAGGCCGAGAGAGTCGCCGCGCTTGTGCTGGCTCTCGCCGCACCTCTGGCAAACCCGGACTTCGCCGCCGCCTACACTGTCCTGACGCGTCTCCCCGCCGCGCCCGGCGGGCCCCTTGGCTACGTGGCGCCTTACGCGCTGGCGGCCGGTTCTATTGTGCCTGTCCTGTACGGCGCCGCGGCCGTCGGCCTTCTGCTTGGCGTTATTAGCGCAAGTCCCTCCATGGCATTCTCGCTCGCGTCCATACTCGTGCTTATAACGGGCGTGTCCGTTGCCACGGTTCCGGTGACGTGCCTGATGGTCGTGTGCGGCATTGCGATGCCTCTTTCAATCGCGCTCGTACGCATCGTCCGTCTGGCGGACAAGCCCGGGACAGGATTCGTATCCCTCTGGCTGCTGCCCGCGCTGACATCCTCGCCTGACGGCGGCGACGAAAGCGCGCCGGACTGGCCCCTTGTTCGCAGACGTTCCGCCATAGCCCTTATCATCGCCGACATCGGCATAGTCGCGTTCCTGGCCCTGTTCTACTTCACGGTTTCCTCGTCGCGTGCCTATAGCCCGGGCGTTGTCCCTGACGAAGACAAGTTGCCCGCCGCCGCCGTGCGCTTCGTCTCTGAGAACGGTCTCAGCGGCCCTGCTCTTACTCATCCGGTCTGGGCGGGATACGTCCTCGGCCGGCTGTATCCATCCGTCACGACTGTGCTTGACTCCCGCCCGCTTGCCGTTGATGCCGAGAGCGCGGCGGTCTTTGCCTGGACGTTTGGTTTGCCTGGCAATCCTTCGCTCGCGGAAGTTTCACGCCAATTCTCGCAAAACGGCGTGGCGCTTGCCATCGTCCCGCGGGAATGGGCCCGCGTGATGGAATTCAAGGGGCTTTGGACCCCTGTCTTCTGGGACGATACCGCCGCTGTCTTTCTTCCAAACACCGCTGAAAACGCCGCCTTCATAGCCGCCCATGATGAGACCATGACCTATCCGCCGTATTTCGGTTTTGGCCTCACTCCCGATAAAGTCCCGGCTGTCATCGACCACCTGCTGAAGTCGCTTGTCGACAACGCGGACAGCGCGTATATGAACTATGAACTCGCCATCTGCTACTTCCGTACCGGAGATAACGACGCCGCGGCCGCGCGCTTTATCATTGCGCTTGGAAGTGACCCTACCCTTGCTCAGGCCTACCATTGGCTTGGAGACCTTGTCGGCGCATCGACCGACCCGGCCATGACTGCCAAGATCGTCGGCGCCTACTCCCAGACTCCCACCCTGTATCACCTTTATGCGGCGGTGCGCGGCGTAAAGGA
>CALMGO010000590.1 GCA_937863625.1 uncultured bacterium | reverse complement strand
CCTCATGTGCGTCCGGCGGAACACTTATTGCCCCCCGATGTAAACAAGTGTCGCCACGGTCACTTCGCGCTCTGCCCCTCTGGATGTCCACGATACGGAGACTCTCACCTGCCGAAGGACGTCTTCCTCCCAGTCGTCAACCTGTGCGCTCCACTGGTAGCCGGCCGGCTTACCGTCAAAATCCCCCGAGAGTTCCGTCCCCTGCCAGTCACCGCCGGCCAGGAGTTCGGCCAGTTTCGACTCCGCAATACATGCCGCCTCCATCTGCCTCCTCGCCGTCGAGGCCGCCGCCGTTGCAAGCGATATTCCATGCATCGCCACAGGCAGGATAATCGCCATCAGCGCCAGCGTAGCCAGCACCTCAACAAGCGTGAATCCTGAACCCTGCGCGCGGTTCATTCTTCATCCTCCGCGTTTGGGTCCACGACGTTGAAACCGAGCGCAGGGGCCTTGCACTCTATCTTAGCTTTGTCTCCCTGCTGGCCCGTCAGCGTGATACCCACCGCATCGGCCCTTCCGTCAGGGTAGAAATTTGCGTGACCCGTCGCCTCGGTGCCATCAGGTGTTTCCCAATTCGCCTCGGTCCCTCTGGGCAGGAGAAAGACGCGGCCCGGTTCCGTGTCAAGCCTTACGAACGCTCCGCCCCTTTGCGCCGTCAACCAGTATCTCCCCCCGTCGGCATCGAGATTGAGCCTGTATGTCCGACCCTCCGCAGCGGCCTGCGACCTTGCGTATTTTGTCAGCGCCACGATGCCGGCTGCTGCATCCTGGGTCCTGCGCGACGCGAAAAACCCGCGAAGCGATGGCGCCGCCATGGCCAGCGTCGTGCAGATGATGACCATCACCAGCACGAGTTCGAGCATCGTGAAGCCCGATTGACTTCCCAACCTGACCCTGCGCCGCCGCATCAATGCCTACCTCTCGGACCAGTTGTCGATATCGTCACCGCCGCCGTCCACGCCGTCCGGGCCGAATGAGTAGATGTCGTACCCGCTTGTGTTGTGCGTCCCGGGACACGTATACACATAGCCATTACCCCAAGGGTCTTTAGGGACACCGCGCTTTATGTAGGGGCCGTGCCAGGTCGTCACGTTCGACGGTTGCTCCACCAGTGCGGAGAGTCCCTCTTCGGTTGTCGGATACCGGCTCGTATCGACCTCAAATGAGTCGAGCGCCACTTCGAGGTTTGCGATATCGGCGCCTGCAGCGGTTATCTTGGCCTGTTCCGACCGCTTGGCGAATCTCGGCACCACAACCGCAGCAAGCGTGGCCAGTATCACGAGCACCAGAAGCAACTCGATAAGCGTGAAACCACTCCTGCGTCGTCCCGTCTTTGAAAGCATCTTGATCCTCCGTCCGTGTCCAGCGCGAGGGCGCGCTGCGCGCCTATCTTATAAGGTCCTGGAGAGTGAATACCGGCAGCAACATCCCAATGACAATCGTTCCTACGATCCCGGCCATCAGAAACAGAAGCGCCGGTTCCGCGAGCGACACGAGCATCCTCAGTTGCCTGTCAAGCTGTCCTTCATACGCCGCAGCAAGTCTGATCAGTTCCCTGTCGAGACTGCTGCTCTCTTCCGCGACAGCCACCATCTCCATTACCGCCGGCGGAAAGAGCGCCTCTGACGTCGCCAGGCTCCTGGCAAGCGACTTTCCCCGTTGAACGTCCTCCACCGCCTGTGCTACCGTGTCGCTGAGCATCTGGTTGCCTATCGCCTCTTTGGCAACTCTGAGCGCCTGTACAAGCGGCACACCTGCTCCAAGGAGTGTTCCGAGCATACGGCAAAAACGTACCAACGCGAAATTCGCCGCCAGACGGCCTATCGCCGGTATCTTAAGAACCGCCCTGTCGGTAATCCGCCGCCCTTCGTCAGAACGGCTCAACCTCTCAAGCCCCAACACCGCGATTACCACCGCCACCGCAAGGACAAGCCCGTACGTCACCACCACGTTGCTCGCGGCCACTATCGCGCGCGTCAACCATGGAAGCGCGCCGCCGAACTCCGAGAATATCGTTGAAAAGCGTGGGATGAAGTACGTCAGCAAAAAAGTCATGACCAGTGCCGCCAGGGTCGCCAGCACCGCAGGATACACCAGCGCCGCCTTCACCCGGCCTTTGAGTTCCTGCTCACGCGAACGAAAGTCCGCTATCTGCTCCAGCACCAGCGGCAGAAAGCCGCCGGTCTCGCCCGCGCGCACCATCGCCACGTAAACGTCCGGAAACGACCGCGGCCATTTCGCCAGCGAGTCCGCCAGTGGCATGCCGCCCACCACGTCTTCGTAGATCGCCGACCACTGCTGCCGCGCCGCCTCGCTTGATGCCTCCCTGGTCAGTATCTCCAGCGCCCGCGAAAGCGCCACTCCCGCCGACAACAGGTTCGCCAATTGTCTTATGAATGCTTCTATCCGCGCCGCCGATACGCGCCGCGGCATCCACGAAACCGACGCCCCCGCGTGCGCGTCTTCCCGCTCTTTAATGCTCACCGGTGAGAGGCCCTTGCCCGCTATGCTCTCCATAGCCGCAGCGCGCCCATCACTCGTAACGCTGCCCGAGCACTCCTTGCCGCTCTGGTCGATCGCCTTGTAGTCGAATACCGGCATTACTGCGCCCCGCTTTCATCATCAGTCGCGGCGGCACCGCCGAGCCCGTGGCCGTTAATGCGCTCGTCCTTGGTCACTCTGAGTAGTTCCTCAACAGTCGTTTTCCCCTCGACCACGAGTCGCCAGCCGTCCTCACGCAGGCTCTTCATCCCATGCTCCTGCGCCGCCCTGCGTATCTGTCCGGAAGACCCCTGCTCAAGCAGCAGAACCCGAATCTCTTCCGTTATCGCCATAAACTCGAAAACGCCAGTCCGTCCGCGGTATCCCGTCCCCAGACATTCCCGGCACCCTTCACCGTAGTAGAACACTTCGGCAGGCCGGAAACCGTATTGCCGCGCCACCTTTTCGTTCTCACCCGAAGGCATCTTTCTTTTGCACGCCGGACATATGAGCCTGACCAGCCGTTGTGCGATTACCCCCTCGAGGCTGCTGGCCACGAGATATGGCTCCACGCCCATGTCCACAAGTCTCGTCAGCGCCCCAGGGGCATCGTTTGTGTGAAGCGTCGAAAATACGAGGTGCCCCGTCAAACTCGCCTGCACCGCAATTTCGGCCGTCTCCCGGTCCCGGATTTCACCTACGAGGATGACATCGGGGTCGTGTCTCAAAATCGACCTCAGCCCCCGGGCAAACGTGAGCCCCGCCTTTGTCGACACCTGTATCTGGTTGATGCCGCGAAGCTGGTATTCAACAGGGTCTTCAATGGTGACTATCTTGCGCTCGACTGAGTTTATCCTCGACAGCGCAGCATATAATGTCGTCGTCTTGCCGCTGCCGGTCGGTCCCGTGACGAGCACGATGCCGTGCGGCAGTTGCAGTATGCCTTCAAACTTCTGCGCGTCAGAGTGCGACATGCCCAGTTGTTCCAGCCCCAGTAGCGCCGCGCTCCTGTCCAGAAGCCTCAGCACAACCGCCTCTCCGTGAAGCATCGGTATCACCGACACCCTCACGTCGATCTCCCGGCCTGCTATCCGAAGTTTTATCCTGCCGTCCTGAGGCAGTCGTTTTTCGGCAATGTCGAGTTGACCCAGTATCTTGAGTCGCGATATGATCGCAGCCCTGAACCGCCTCACTTCGCCCGGTATCGCGGCCTCCTTCAGGACGCCGTCCACCCTGTAGCGCACGCGAAGGTCGTCCTCGAAAGGCTCGAAGTGCACGTCGGTTGCACGACTCTCTATCGCCTCCAGAAGTACTTCATTTACGAATTTGATAATCGAGGCGTCTCCGGCCTGCATCAGGTCGACGCCGTCGTCGAATTTCCGTTCGGGTCTCTCCCCAGCGCCGTCGCTCTCGGACACCAGGAGCTCAACCGTGTCCGCGCCTACGCCAAGGGCCTCCTTGAGCAGTCGCTCGATTGCCCTGCCCGACGCCAGCGCCACGCGATATTCACGCCCGGAGAAAACCCGCAATTCATCCAGTCCCGTCGTGTCAAAAAACCGATTCGTCGCCACGAGCACCGTGCCGTCCTCTTCGTCGCGAAGCGGCGCAAGCCGGTGTTCCAGGAGTATCCTCGCGGGAAATAGACTCAAGTACTCCCTGCCGGGATGCTCCTCGTCCAGCTGCACGTAAGGCACCTGGAATTCCCGTGACAAGAATGAAAACAGCCTCTCCTCCGATAGTCCCTCGACGTCGGCGAGCGCATCGTCAAGCAGCGCCCCTCCCGCCACGAGTGCGCGCACGCGTGTCGCGTCTTCAGACGCTATCAGTCCTTCTTTTTCCAGTCTGCCGGGAATGTCTATCATAAAATGCCCTTGCCGCGCTTGAGTGCCGCTGTTATAAGACATGCGCCCGCAGGCGCTGGTGCCCGCGGGCGCACGGGGTCAACCGTCTTTAGTCGAGTGTTCCCATCAACACAAGCTGAGCTTCCTGCTTGACGTTGAGGAGTTCGCGAAGCGCCGTCTTAGCCGTCTCGAGTTCCTGCTTGGCCTTTTCGCGCGCCTCTCTCAGGGCCGTCAGTTTTGCCTTTATCTCTTCCGGTGTTGCGTCAGCCTTGTCAAGAGTAGCCTGCAAGTCCTGCGCCGCTTTCCCCGTCGCCGTGGTCGGCTCAGGCGCCGGAGTTGCATCGCCGCCGCCGGGTCCGCCGCGCCGCATGGATCTCATGCCGCTCGATACCTCGGCGGAGGCTTCCAGCACTTTATTCAGTTTCGGCTCGATGACGGTCCATTCCTCGTCACTCGGCGCAAGTGTCTCTTTTACCCGCTCCGCCGCCCTTTGTCTTATCTGTGCGGGGTCCCAGTTACGTCCGCCTCCGCCGCCGCCCATGTTCTGCGCCATCGCCAGGCCCATGCCAAGGCCGGCTACAACTGCTATCGCCGCCAACAGAGTCACAATCGTTTTCTTCTGCATGGCTCCACTCCTCCATTTGAGACCACCTGCGGGCTGATCACGCGTCAGCCCTGTTCTTCGTCATCTGCATGTTGTTCGCCAGCCTCCGGCGGCATGCCCCTGTCACGGAAACCGCCGCGTCCGCCTCCGGGACCACCAAGTCCTCTGCCGGGGCCTCCCGGCTGTCCCGGCCGAGGACCTCGCGACAGAAACGCGTCGTATTTGGCCTTCTGCTCGTCGGTGAGTATTTCCTTTGTCTTTGCCACCATCGCCTCGAACGATTCGGCGGCTTCCTTTTCCAACGCCGCTACTTTCTCCTCATAACTCTTAACTATCGCCTGGTACTGTGCCTTCTGTTCTTCACTCAAAAGCCCCTGCATCGCTTCGTCGCGCTCTCGCCCCAGCGCTATTCTTTTCTCACGCCACTGCCTTACGCCCTCCATGCCGGCTGTAGACCATATCTCTTTCATCTTTTCCTGTTGCTCTTGCGTCAAGCCTAGTTCGCGCGTAAGCCAGCTTTCCCGGTCGGGCCGCTTCATCAGCCGCCGCGACGCCGTCCCCGTCCCCACCCCTATGGCAAACGCCGTAACGAAGCATACAAGGATTATCACCTTCGCCCTATTCATTTCCGTTCTCCGCCGACAGGTCAAGAACGATCCACTGAGCGACCATCTGCATGTCTCCAGACGAAGCATCCGAAATCGGAGTTACAGCGGCCAGTTCCCACGTCGCTACTGCAGGCGTCTGTTCGCCCGCATTTCCAGCGCTGTACGCCCAGCCGCAGAATATCATGAATAGCACCGCGGCCGCGGCTGTCAGCATCTCCGTCATCCTCACTATTTCCCGCTCGAATACCCGCGATGCCTCCTTGTGCGCCCTTTCCAGGGCCACGGCAGTCCCCGGCGTCTCGATATCCGACACCAGCCGTGACAGCACCGCCAACTCGGCCAGCTCCTTGGCACAGGCCGCGCACCCCACAAGGTGCTCCTCGAAACGACGCCTCTCTTCGCCTGATAGTTCACCGTCGTAATATGCACCGGCGCGTTGGCAATGTTCATACGCAGACATCGTCCGACCTTTCCTTTCGATCCCGGACTGCGCAAGTCTCGTAGTCCCTAAGCAATGTCCTCAGTTCCTGTCGCGCTCGAAAGAGCCTCGATTCGACCGTCCCGCGAGGAATCCCCAACACCTCGGATATCTCCTCATAAGACAGACCCCGCATCTCTCTAAGCAGAATCACTTCTCTGTGGTCCGGCGACAGCATCCTCATCGCTTCCTCGATGTCAATCTTTGCATCGCCCGTTATGTCAGCCGTCGCCGCCGCAGTCTCACCCGACGACTCTTCACACTGCTCCAGCGATATCACTCTGCGCCTGTGCTCCTTGCGACGGTGTCTTGCCGCCTGCTTCACAAGTATCCTGCACAGCCACGTCTTGAGCGACGAACGCTCCTTGAAGTCCCGCATACCGCGAAATGCACCCGAAAAAGTCTCCTGAAGCACGTCCGCTGCGTCTTCCCGGTTGCCGACGAGAGAATACGCCAGCCGGTACAGCCTTTCACCGTACAGGTCCACCATCTCGTGGTACGCACCTGCATCAGCGCGCCTTGCCCGGCGTAGCAGGTCGCCTTCGCTCTGTTCTTTTTGCACGTCCCCCACCAAACGCTCCTGTGAAGTACCGGCTACACTATAGTGCCCTGTGGCTCCGCATTTCTTCCCTGAGAAAGCCCTTTTTTCCATGTTATTCCAATCCCGCGTCTTCTCCAGGGAAAAGGGGGCGTTGCCAAAGGTCTTTGAAGTCTCTTTTGGAACCCACGGCATGCCGTACCTAGTCCAGGGAAAGAGGTTCCTTCATCCTTTGACACTTCCCCAAGCTATAAACACCTCAGAATAGATAATGTATCCTCGGAGATAATTGCAGGCGTCCCACTCGCCATATTCCGGCACCCCCCGCAAAACAACCGGGCCCGCGGCTTGCTGCCGCGGGCCCGGTCTTCTTTAAGTCATCCTTCAG
>CALMGO010000589.1 GCA_937863625.1 uncultured bacterium | reverse complement strand
GCCAGGTTATAGTATACGATGCTGTCGTTGGGGCGTAGTTGTGCCAGCCTTTCGTCGACTGCCAGTCCGTCGCTGTAGCGCCTGGTGCTCGTGTAGTGGTTACCGAGGACCGCCAGCACTTCCCAGTAATCCCCCTGGCGCGAGAGTATCCCCTCGAAAAACTCTATCTCAAATCCCCGCTGACCGCCCGCTGAGAGAGCAGTCTTTATGCTCGGGGAATGCCAATCGTAATCTCTGTTCCACCATTTACTTATCATTGATACCGTCCCACAGGATGAAAACTCCCAACCCTATATACACTTATACCGCAAAACCGCCCGCATGGTTCCCGCTCTTCTGCACAAATTATTACGTTTCCATCTCGCCTGTGAGCCCTTTGAGAAACTCGTGCACATCTATCTGCACGTCCGCCGTAATCCCCTGCGCTTCGGGTTTCGGCCCTGCCAGTTCTTCCATCGCCCAGTCGGCCAGATACGCCTCAAACGTGCTCATTTTCCTGTGAACGCTGTATTCCTCGTCGAATTTGATGATTCCGCTGCGCAAAAGCGTGGATTCCGCAGCGAAAAGCCCCCTGCGGCTTATGAGGTCCTCTTCGTCCCGGCTCACGAGTTTCACGAGGTCTCCCACGACGAGATACGGTGTCGGACTAACCAGCTCCACAAAAAAGAGGCTCACAACGATTACCAGTTCCTCGCGGCTCAGGGCGTGCGTCCGCTCCAGTCTCACGAGGGGGAATTTCTCATAGTCTTTCGTCAGCAGCAGCCGCCCCTCGATCTCGCCCCACGCTGATTCTATCCGGTAATCCGTCTCATCGAGCGTCACCTCGCCGCCCACCGAAAAGAAATCCTCCGCCTCCACCGGAAACATCGCCGCCGCCCGCCGCCTGTAGAGCGCCGTCAGCCGCCCCATGTCGATGAGGTGTTCCCTCGCCGAGGAAAAGGGGCGCTGCGCAGGACGCGACGGCATGAAACTACCCTGGCTGCCTATCTCGTACACTATCGCATAAAACATATCGTCTGACAGCCGGAACGTCGTCTCCAGTATGTCCTCGCGATACGGGTCCGCTGTCACCACCATACCTGCGCTTCGGAGGTTCGCCTCGGAGGTGAGTATCCCCATGCCCTTTATGATGTCGTACGCGCTGTCAAATATCGTCGATAGTATCTGCCTGCCGGTCAGACCGCTGTTGCCCGTGCGCACCCTGTGCGACAAAAGCAGCGCGATCACGAGCAGTTCTTCGCGCGCGAGGCTGTATTTCCTGCGGACCTCCCCGAGCGCCCCCCGTACGAACGCCTTATCCAGTTCGCTCGACAGTTGATGGAGTTTGTCGCTCTTCTCCGCTATGAGCACGGCGCCCGTGCGCGTCAGGCTGCGTCCGCGCCTGCGTTCGAGCCTGTCCTTGAGCACGTCTATCTCGTCGCACAGGTCAAACACTTTGCGAAAGTAGTCTTTCCTGTCTGTCATTCTCTCTCCGATGAGCGTCTGCCCCGCCGCCTCGTCGCGCTGCGCGCGCTTCTGGCCACCTTCAAGGCATTCGCCCCAAAAAGCCCCTTATCTCTCAGTATATGATGATAATGCTGCGCAAACCTGTGCGCCTCATCCCTTATCGCTTGCAGCACTTTGAGCCCTGCTGACGTCCGAGCCAGCCTTAGCGGCTCTTCGGCTCCCTCTATGTATACTTCCTCCTCGCGCTTGGCCAGTGATATTACCTTGCCCGGCCTGGCCCCGGCCGCCGAAAGCGCCTCGATAGCCGCCCCCAACTGGCCCGGCCCGCCGTCCACGACCAGCAGGTTCGGAAGTATCGCCTCCTCTTCCTTAAGCCTCTTGTAGCGGCGGTATATCACCTCCGCTATCATCGCATAATCGTCCTGCCCTTTCACCTCTTTTATTTTATAGCGGCGGTACCCGTCTTTGAAGGGGCGTCCGTCAATAAACGTAACAATCGACCCTACGCTGTCGCTTCCCTGAATCGTCGCTATATCCACGGCCTCTATCATCCGCGGCGGTTCTTCCATGCCCAGAATCTTTCCCAGCGCCGCCACTGCCTTGACCGGGTCAAAGTCTATCGCCCCTGCGTGGGCCCCTTCAAAAAGCCCTCGTTTCGACAGACTCTCGATTGCCGCGAGCTGGTCGCGTGTCCCTGCGGCCTGTTCGAAGTCGAGCGCCGCCGAGGCCGCTTCCATATCGCGTTTGAGCCCGTTCACGACCGCCCGTCTTTTCCCGTCGAGAAACTGGCAGAGCCTTTTTATCGCCTTGCCGTAGTCTTCCTTGCTAACTTTCGCCGCGCAGGGCGCCAGGCAACTGCCTATGTAGTGATAGAGGCACGGCCGGTAAAACCGCCTCTTTTCGTCCCCCTCGCGAATCTCCAGGCTGCACACGCGAAACTTGAACACCCTCTGCAACAGCGCAAATGCGGCTCTGAGCCCCTCGGCATCGATAAACGGCCCGTATACCTTGCTCCCGCGAGATATCTCCCGTGTTACCACCACCCGCGCAAAGTCCTGGCGCCGCTGGATTTCAAGGTACGGATAGGACTTGTCGTCCTTGAGGTCCACGTTGTATCTCGGCTTGAGGTCTTTGACCAGCCGCTGTTCCGCCAGCAGCGCCTCGACCTCGCCTTCGGTCTGGACGATATCGACGTCGGCGACTTTTTCCATCATCGCCGTCACGTTCGCCCGCGCCGCCTCCCCCCCGCGAAAATACGACAGCACCCGATCCCGCAGAGATACGGACTTACCAACGTAAAGAACCCGGCCGCGGTTGTCCTTGAAGAGATATACGCCTGCAGACGTGGGAAAACTCTTAACCTTCTCTACTAACGCGTCTCTTTCCACCATTTTGCCGCCAAGGGTCTCTCATTGCCCCTTCAGACTCCCATTATACCCGCAGCCGCGGTGACCGCAATCCCGCCTCCTGTGCGCGTGCTGTCTTCTGACTCCGTAACGCAATTGTTCACCCAGGGAGTTTTGCCCCTAATAAGAACGGGACTGCCATGCCGACAGTCCCGAATGTCCATGCTGCCCGGTCGCAGTATGCGGCGCCGTGCTATTTCGCGCGTTCGAGGTACAGGCCCGTGCGGGTGTCGATGCGGATGACGGTGCCGTTTTCGACGAAGGCCGGGACCATCACGCGGTAACCGGTCTCGACGATTGCCGGCTTTGTCTTATTCGTGACGGTGGCGCCTTTGAGGGCAGGCTCGGTCTCCGTGATCTTGAGCTCGACGGCGGGGGGGAGGTCTACGCCCAGAGGCTTTCCTTCGCAGCTGGTGACGGTGACTTTCATGTTGGGCTGCAGAAAATTGATACCGTCGCCTATGAGTTCCTTGGAGAGAAATACCTGATCGTACGTGTTTGTATCCATGAAGACGAGATTGGCGCCGTCCTCGTAGAGATACTCCATCGGCGCGCGCTCGATGAAAACGTCGTCAAGAACGTCAGAGCCCTGGAGTCTCCTGTCGACGACGTTGCCGGCCTTGAGGTTCTTGAACTTGGTGACGAGGTATGCCGGGCCTTTGCCGGGTTTCACAAGTTCGTAGTCGACGACCACCATGAGCTCGCCGTCAAAGCGGACAACAAGGCCTTTTTTCATTTCACTGGCTTTTATCACCTTAAAATACTCCTGTAAGCGGTGCGTTTGGAAGACACAATTCGCCCGACGGGGAGAAATGTACCTTGAAATTGTACGCTACGGGCGGAAAATGTAAAGGCTTGAGTGTCAGGGGGCGCGGCATACAGGAAAGATTGCGGGGGAAGGAGGCACAATGCGACTTGGCTTTACGACAAGCATCTTCGCCAAACCACTCGCCGGCGGCGAGGTAAATATCGGCGGGTTGGTTGAGTTTGCCGAAGAGCAGGGCTTTGCGGCGGTGGAGCTGAGGGACGAGGCCGTGTCTTACAGCGTCGACGAGGTGGCCGACTTCGTGAAAGACGCCAAGGCCAAGGAAATAGAAGTCACATACGCAATCAAGAATGACATGTTTGAGGCGGGTGACCGCGACCTTTTTGCCAGGGGCGTGGAGCGGGCGGCTCTTTGCGGTGAGGGGGCGATACTGCGCATGCTGGCGGCGCAGTCGGCGCTCGGGGAGCAGGGGAAGAAAGGCTACAGCCGGGAGGACGTGGAGAGAATAGCCGAAACCGCCAGAAAATACGCCGCGACGGCGGCGCTGAAGCATATAGGCCTGGCGATGGAGCACGCCAAGGAGCCGCTTTTCGGCGATGGCGAGACGTATTTCGGATTGGCTGACATATTTGCCGAGTTGGAGGCGACGGGCGGCGTACCGGCGAATTTCGGCATAACTTTTGACTCCGCCAACGCGGTATTTACGGCCTTGTGCAAGACCCCGACGACGCAGGAAAAGGTGCTCGAGTTTCTGGCAACGCATAATCAGTACATCGCGCTTGTCCACTACAAGACGACCGTCGGCGGCAAGGTGACGCCTGTCATCACCGACGCGGACATAGAAAACGAGGTCCTTTTCAGCCAGTTGGCCAAGGTCTACGACGGGATAGTGTGCCTGGAGATACCGGGCGCGGCAGGACTGTCCGAATGCCATAAGAATATCGACGAGAGCCTCAACTACATTCGCAAGATGGGCTTGATGGGGTACTTCGCTTAGGGATGCATGCGGTTGCAGTTCGGCACTCATAACGAACTGGTCCGAGGCGCTGCACAGCCAGGTCTGGACTTTCCCGTGTAGATAAGTACTTCTTGGGGGGCATTTGTCCATGGAACTAACAAGTCTCGATGCAGTGCTGTATGGCTCAACGTTTCTTGTGCCGGGATGCGTGTTTTACAGCGCACTTGCGGTCGCTATTCCCAAGCGAGAGCAAACCCCAGAACTCTCGCTCCTGCGCTTTTTCACAGTGAGTTGCGTTAACCATGCTGTCTGGTCTTGGTTGATTTACCTTATACTTGCCACACAGCTTCCCGTTCACCACCCTTTTATTAGCGGGTTCCTCTGGTTTGGGATTGTGATGGTTAGTCCGCTGGCAGGAGGGATAGCCTGCGGACTTCTGGCGCAAAAGGACGTTCTTTCGCGGGGTTTGCGGCTAGTTGGCATAACTGCCATCCATCCCATTCCCACGTCATGGGA
>CALMGO010000588.1 GCA_937863625.1 uncultured bacterium | reverse complement strand
GCAAAAGCCGGGCGCATGGGGATGTTTCTGCAGACCAGCGGCAGTTGGATATTCTCCAACTTCGTGTGGCAGGCGGGCGGAGACGTCGTAAGGAAGCGCCCTGATGGCCGGTGGGAAGCGGTATTTGACTCTCCACAGGGGATAGAGGCGCTGGAGTTCTATAAGAAACTGCGCTGGGGCAAATGGGAGCGAAACGGCAAGGAGTACACGGGCGTCGTCAGGACGGGCTACGGCGGCAGGGCGAACATCACGTATGACAGGGCGTTTGGCCGCGGCGAAGTGGCGATGGTGGTCATGCCGCTGCTGATGCTTCAGAACGTCTTGAACCAGAACGTCTTGAGGATAGACAACATAGGCGTGGCGCCTCTTCCAGCCGGGCCGACAGGCATAAGGGCGTCGATCGTAGACGGCGACGTGTGGTGCATAGCGAACGGGTTTGAAGGCGACAAGAAAAAGATGGACGCGGCGTGGGAGCTGATCCGCTTTATGACAAGCGAGGAGGCCGACAGGCTCGAGACGAAGACATACGTGGAGGCCGGATACGCCCGCTTTGTGCGCAACCCCCACTGGCTGAAGCAATTCGGATACACTGAATACTTCAACGACATAGACCCTCAGCACTTGAGGGCTTATGACGAAGCGCTCAAGTACGGGCGTCCGGAGCCGTACTGCCCGGGTTATGCTGCAATGTCGATTGACATGGAAATCCCCGTGTCCCGGGTAATCGCGACGCCGGAGGCCGACCCGGCGACGGAACTAAAGGCCGTAGTCAAGCGCATCAACACGTATTTCTTCAAGCTGTACCCGGAAGACGAGATGCGATTCAAGCGGCGCGTGGGAATAGCGGTGGCCATCGTGCTTGTCGCGTTGCTGACGCTTGTCGGGTATCTCCTGGTCAAGGCGCTGGCGGCGCGGGTGGCAAGCATATCGAGCGGCCTGTCGGTCGCGCTCAAGGCATCGCGCTGGAAGCACGTATACGCGTGGCTTTTCCTTTTCCCGGCGGTGGGGACGATACTCCTGTGGAGCTACGTGCCGCTTATCCGCGGGTCGGCAATGGCGCTCTATGATTACAAGATACTCAATCCCGCGCACAGCGCGTTTGTGGGGCTCGACAACTTCATCGAGGCGGTTGGACAGCCGGTATTCTGGCAGTCGATAAAGAACACCTTCTTCTACATCTCCCTTACGATGACATTCGGGTTCTTCACGCCGATATTCCTGGCGCTTCTTTTGAACGAGGTGCCGAAATTCAAGATTACATTCAGAATGCTTTTCTACCTGCCGGCGCTGACGAGCGGCCTGGTGATTATGTTCCTGTGGCGGGACCTCTTCTTCAATCCTTCCGACGGGGGCCTCTTGAACCAGATAATAGGCTTTTTCGGGATAGCGAAGAAGGAGTGGTTGCAGGATTCTAAGCTCGCGATGTACTGCATAGTGCTGCCGGGAGTTTGGGCCGGAGCGGGGCCGGGAAGCATCATATATCTGGCGGCCTTGAAGACGGTGCCCGACGAAATGTACGAAGCAGCGGAGATGGACGGGGCCGGAGTCCTGCAGAAGATTTTCCTCGTTACGTTGCCGTACCTGAAACCGCTGATCCTCATCAACTTCCTCGGCGCGTTTATCGGAAGTTTCCACGCGACCCAAAACATATTCGTCATGACGATGGGCGGCCCCGAGAGGGCTACGCATACGTTGAGTTTGGAGATATTCCTGAATGCGTTCGTATATCTCAAGTTCGGCTATGCGACGGCAATGGCGTGGATAATGGGCAGCATGCTGATAGGGTTTACGCTCTACCAGTTGAGGATATTCCAGAAGGTGCAGTTTACGGCCGGAGGCAGTGCATGACGGGGGCAAAGCGGTAGATGCCGATTATCCCGACAATAGGACGCAGGTCGCCCAAGTTGAGGCTGCTGATCATCAGCGTCTACACGGTGCTCATACTGGGCAGCGTGACAACGGTATTTCCATTCCTGATGATGCTGTCCATAGCGAGCACGTCGAAGACGGACTTCGAGGAATACACGGTTCCGCCGAGGTACGTATACAACGACAGGATGCTTCTGGCGAAGTATCTCGACGAAAAACATAAGGCGGAAAACTTCGACGCAATGAAGTTCCGCTATCAGTTTGAAGAGCCTTTCGAGGAGACGGTAGGCGGCGAGCAGGTGTGGAGATGGTACGGACGCACAAAGGACATGAGGAAAGTGCTGTCGGACCACAACCTGGCCGATCCGAAGCTCAAACTGCGGGTGGCGGACTGGAATGAATTCAAGGCGTCGCTGCCTATGAAGTATACGGACACCTATTTTCACCACGGGACGTTTCCGATAGGCGAGTCGGAGGTGGCGTTCCAGGAGTACCTTCAGAAGAAGTATCCGACCATCCCGGAACTTCGCAAGGCTCTGCAGGAAGAGCCGACGAGCCACATCGACATACAGATGCCGTACGACGCGTATGACCGGCACGCCTGGTACCCGCCGCCTAACGGACGGGCGCAGGAGTGGGTGATATGCCGGGAGCAACTTCCGCTGTACATGATGAACGTGGTGACGACAAAGCCGCTTTACCAGAAATTCCTTCTGGA
>CALMGO010000587.1 GCA_937863625.1 uncultured bacterium | reverse complement strand
GGATATGCGGACGAGGTTGCGGCATCGGGCAGGATAGAGGCGGCCGGGGCGGCCATGGCCGAGGGCAAAGTTGAATCGGCGGTCACGGCCTTTGAAGACTTTGCCGGGATAGTGACTGCCGACGCAGCCGGCGCGGGGGACTTTGCCATTGAGATGGCCGGCTGGCAGGCTGATGTCGCGCGGCAGATGGCGCGTGACGTCAGCGCCGGGGAAGCGCCGGACGCGGGCGCGCTTGAAATAGCCCGCATGCGCATGGAGGGGCTCTACGGAGTTTTTATTCCCATGGGTCGCGGCGAACTCCAAGCCGCATCGGCATGGCTCGTCGAGCATGCCGAGACGTGCCCCGAGGCGATCAAGGCGAGGCTCTTAAGGGCATCGGCGCGACTGGAGGAGGCGATCACCTCTGAGGCCAAGAGGAAGGAGGCGCGCGCCCTGGCGCATGTGGCCGCAGGAGTAAGCATGCCGCTTGCGAGGGCGGCCGAACTGATTGGTAAAAAGGAATACCGCGCCGCAAGCGAGTGGGTAATGGCCGCGTCTTTGTATCTCAAGCAGGAGGAAAAGCTCGCCGGCGAGGTGGGCGCGCTCGGAATCGGAGACGCCGTTCTCGCGGTGAAGGCGGTTGCGATAGACCTGGAAGGCAACAGGCCTGTTGAGCCGATGGACCTGATGACGCTCATAGACCAGGCGGAGACGACGATACTGGAAGCATACAGGCTACCAAGTTTCGGCGGATAGAAAGGCGGGAGTCGGCGTGAAGGCGATGAGGTTTCTTGTTTGTGCTGTCTGGTGCGCAGCGGCGTGCGGCTGCGCAGTGGTGGAGCCGGCGGGTGAACCGGTCCGCGAGGCGACGGCCGTGACCGGGCCAAGCGCGGCGAATGTCGTATACAAGACGGTCAAGCGGACCATCTGTCTCATGCAGGCGGGCGATTACCACGGCGTAACCGACGTAGACATGAACGGCGTTTACGCCAACGAGAATTTCTACTATGGCGACACCTTTGAAGTCTACGGCGACGAGGTCGGCAACCAGGCGCTGCTGAGGTTTGACGAGATAGCGCTGCCGGCGGGCGCGCACATCGAAGAGGCGTTCATCATGCTGACGATGGAGCGCAAGGCCGGAGCGAATTTCGGCATCATCTATGCTCACAGGATGCTCCATGAGAGCGATTTTCAGCAAGTGACGTGGGACTACGCGGACCTGGCCAACAGCGTCAAGTGGGGTGCGGACTCGCAGGCGCTGCCGAAGGCTGGTGTTGACTACGAGGCCGAGCCGGCCGGGACTATCGATTCGACGGGGATATTCGCCGGCGATGCGGCAAGGATAGACGTAACGGACGCAGTGGGCTACTGGGTAGAGCGTCCGGACAAAAACTACGGGCTTCTCTTAAGAACGGACAGGGGCAAGATGGTGGGCGTTTTCCACTCGAGCGAGTCTCCAAATGTGGGAAGCAGGCCCAGGCTTTACGTGACCTACACACTGCAGATAGCGATTACACCGTCACCTCAGGATTAGCCGAAGAGGCCGAACGTGCGCCTCAAGGTTTCGCGGATGCGGGTGAATATGACGTCATAGGGGCGCCGGCGTTCGCTGTCTATGCGGGCCTTTCCCACCATTCCGACGAGAAACCGGCAATCCTCGTTTGGCAGGAGGATATTAACCTCGTAGGTCGGCATGATCGGGACGTATGCGGCGGTATCGGGTCTTGTGGCGATGTTGCCTCCGGACCTGTGGGAAAGGGCCGGATTGGAAAGCGTAGTCACCGGGGCGCCTGAGATGCTTGATACGGTGCCGGTGAAGGAGCGCCACGGATAAGCCCTGAGAGTAATCGAGACGTCCGCATCGGTCCGGACGTACTTGAGGGCCTCCTGTTCGACGGCTATGGTGACTTTGGCGGTGTCGAGCGAGCCGATCTCAAGGACGGGGTCTCCGGTGAGCAGATACTTTCCGAGCTGCCTGCCCGGCTGGTCGGTGAGCACGATGCCCGAAATGGGCGCGGTCAAGACGAGCGAGTCGAGGCGCTCTCTGGTCTGCTCGATACGCTTTGATATCTCATCGCGGGACCTGGCGAGGTTGTCGAGCTGGGTGGAGAGGCCCATCGAACGCGCCGAGTCCATCTGCACTTCATAGGCCTCGACCTGCGCGCACATGCTCCGGAGTTCCACCTCCATCTCGGTATTTTGAAGTCTTGCGACCGTCTGCCCCTCGGTGACCGGGTCACCCTGCGAGAGATTCATCTCGACGAGGACGCCTCCCGCCGGGGCCTTGAGAACGGCGGTCTCCCGGGGCTCGATGACGCAGGGCGCGGTCACGGAATATCCCATATCGTAGAAGAAGAGGAAGTATCCGCCCATCACTACCAAGGCAGCGATGATTGCAAGGCGCTGGATGTCCACGTCGACGGCCTTGCCGCGGCGCGCGGCGAAGAACTTCGTAAGCCGCACGATGGGGATGAAGATGAGGCCGTAAAGCGTCGTAACGAGGACCCAGACGCCGATAGCGGGAAAGCGGATAAGCATCCCGCGGGTGATTCTGTACATCACGTATGCTATCCACGCGGTCGAGAGTATGCCGTAGATGATTTTGATGAGGGCCTCGCGGTTAAAGCGCTGCATCCCCGGGATGGAAAACCCGAGCGCGTATCTTTTGAAGAACTGGGCAAGATAGGCCATTGAATTGGCGCGCAGGTTGGGCATGCCGAGGAAGTCCGAGAGGATGTAGTAACCGTCCCACTTCATGAGAGGGTTGCCGTTGATGAGTATGCTTGACACGCCGGCAAGCAGCATGACTCGGTACGCGATATTATTGACGACACCGGGGGCGCTCGCCCACCACACGATTGCGGAGACACATGCGATGACGATCTCGGTTACTATGCCGGCGGCGCTGATGTAGAGTTTTCGGGAGTGTTTTTCAATGATCCATGCGTCGGAGATATTGCAGTACATGCAAGGCGTGAGTACGAGCACGAGGGCGCCCATCTCGTGGACCTCGCCGCCGAAATGCTTACATGTAAAGCCGTGTCCGAGTTCGTGGAAGAATTTCTCGACGATGAATATCACCCAGAAAAGCGCCAGGCTCTCGGCAGTGAGCAGTCCTGAGAAGCCGAGGCGGGCCTCTTCGTATTTGTCGAAGAAGGCCCAGAGCGAAAAGGCTAAAAGCGCCGCATACGCAAGCATCGCCCATCGCGACCAGAGGAAGTCGATATACGGCATCACCTTTGTGAAGAACCTGTCCGGGTCGACCATGGGTATTTTTATGAAGAGGATGCGCTTGACCTGAGTCCAGACGCTCTTTCGCTTGCGGCGAAGAGTGGCCATCTGGTAAAGAGACTCCGCCTGGTTGGGGAGGACGTTTTCGTAGAAATTAGCAGCGCCGAGCTGAGTGAGGAACGTCTGAAGCTCTTCGTCGGATATGTCGTGGCCCAGGACCGCAAGGCGTTTCTTTATATCGTCGACGCTTGTCGAGCCGTCGAGCATTTTGAAAATCGCGTGCTCGGTGGAGCGCAGGCGGAAATATCGAAGCGTTATCGGGTCCTTGATGACATAAAACAACTGCCCCTGCTGAGACTGGGGCGAGACCACCAGGTCGGAGCGGACTTTGAGTTGCTGCCACTTGGATAGTTTCATTCCTGTGAACCGGCCTCGCTCGCAGCGGGGCTATCCCCCTGGGTTTTCGGCGGGAAGGACACGGCGACCTTCATCTCGGGCAGGAGGAGCCTGTCGGGATTGTCGACGAGGACCTTTACGGTGAAGCTGCGCCCGCCGAGTTCAAAGGTCGGCGGGATAAAGGCGATTTTACCCTCAAAAATCCTGTCGGGGAAATCCTTGGAAACGACGCGCGCGCTGTCACCGACTGCGAGCTTGCTCGATAGCGACACGTCAAAGATGGTGACGCGGGCGTAGACCTTGGAGATATCGATGATGTGAAAGAGTTCGCGGTCGATGGGGGCGGTCGTCTCTCCGACCTCGATCATTTTTCTGGCGACAATGCCGTCAAACGGCGCGCGGACTTTGTAGTCTTCGAGGGCGGCCTCTCTTGCGGTGAGGACGGCCTTGTAGCGCAGGGCATCGGTTTGTTTGCTTTCGAGGATGATCTTTGCGAGGTCGGCGGCGTACTGTGCCTTGTCGACGTCTACGCCGCTTACGGAGAGGTCCATTTTCTTGAAGCGTTCGAGGTCTTTTTCGGCCTGGGCGAGCTGTTTTTCGGCCTGGCGGACGGAGGAGGTGTCTTCGGAGTCGAGGACGGCCAAGCGGTAATTGGCGGCTGCGACCCTGTCGTCGAGCTGGGCGAGGATGTCGCCCTGTTTGACGAGTTGTCCTTCTTCGACGAGGACCGCGGAGATATTTCCTATAGTCTTGGCATTGAGCATGGACTCGCGGTAGGCGGCGATGAAGCCGTCGAAACTCTGTTCATCCGCGGCCAGCGCGGTGAGCGCGCAGGCCAGAAGCAGGACGGCGGCGGCAAAACGTTTCATCAGGCACCTCACAGGAATTTTGAACGGATATAATCGATAGTGCTTCGGAATATGACGTAGACGAGCGGGCGGCTGCCGACCGGGATGGCGGCGGTGCCGTTGAAGCCGGGCTTGAAGAAGCCGGACTCGTTGTCGATCTCGACGCGCGCGACGAAGACGTTCTTGCCGTATATCTGCTGCGTCGTGGGGCTCACGCGGCTTATCGAGCCGGTGAAGACCTCTCCGGGAGCGCCGGTGAGGGCAAACTCCACTTGCTGGCCCGGTTTTACGAGGGCTATGTCGCGTTCGGCTATCTCGATCTCGACGTAGACACTGGAGAGGTCGGCCACTTCGCAGAGCGGCTGCCCCCTCTGAACGGAGGCGTCCAGAAGGGCGTTTATCCGATCGCGGCGCGTGATGATGACTCCGTCCTGGGCGCTTACGATGTCGGTCATGTCCTTCTGGAGACTCAGGCCCTCGAGCTGGATTGCGAGGATTTTCAGGTTCTGGATTTCGATATTGCGGCGGGGGTCGTTGGTGGAGGCGTAGTAATCTATGGATGCCTGGGTCTTCTGCATTTCGGCCTGGGTGGCGCGGATGGAGTTAAGTATCTGCTGGTCATCAAGGCGCGCGATGACGTCACCCTTTTTGACGGCGTCGTTTTCGGTTTTGATGATATCGCGAACGGTGCCCGGTATGCGCGCGGCGGCCAGCGTCGTGAGAAGAGGCTGTATTCTGCAGTCGCCTCTGACGACAAGCTGCATGCGGGCGAAGATAAGGACCGCGGCTACGGCTACGGCCAGGGCGATCTTCAGGAAGAACCTGTGGCGCCTGGGGCCGACGGCTTTCTGTCTGATGCTTTCGATGCGGTGGATGGTTTTTATGCCGAAGAGATTCTGGAAATCAACGGCGCGCCTTACAGGCTTGGCGGCGAGCTTGGCGACGGCCTGAAGCAGCTGCATATCC
>CALMGO010000586.1 GCA_937863625.1 uncultured bacterium | reverse complement strand
CCGCAACGTGGACAACAACGATTCCTGCCGCACCCGGCAGTACCTTCCCCTGCATGTCGAGATTGTCAAGACGCTTCGGCACAGCAGTGACGCCCCTGTCGTTCTCGGCGGCAGCGGGTTTTCGATTTTTCCCCGCGAGATCATGCGCATGACGGGCGCCGACTACGGCATCGCGGGCGCCGGCGAAAGGCCGCTCAAGAGGCTGCTTGGCGCCATAGAGCGAAATGCGGATCTGCCGGAGGACGGCCTCTTGACCGCGTCGCCGGGCCTCGGCGAGCCCTCAGGGGACGACGAATGTGAGTTCGCCGAGCCGGTTCACTGCGGACGTATCGTCGCTCACTACTGGAAGACCGGCGGCATGATCGGCATTCAAAGCAAACGCGGTTGCCCGCGCAAGTGCACATACTGTACCTACCCGCTGATAGACGGCGCCAACGTCCGCTGCCGGGATCCGCGCAGCGTCGCCGCCGAAATCGCAAGGCATCGCCGCGAATGGGGAGTGCGGTATTTCTTCTTCGTCGACTCGGTCTTTAACCTTGTGCCCGAGCATGAACTGGCCGTCGCGAGGGAAATATCGTCTCTCGGGCTCGACATCTCATGGGGGGCTTTCTTCTCGCCGGCAAATCTCGACAGGGACTACCTCCGCGAGCTCAAGCGCTCAGGCCTTACCCACGTCGAACTCGGAGTCGACAGCCTCTGCGACGAAGTGTTGTGCGCCTACGGGAAGGGATTCGCCGTCGACGATGCAGTTCAGGCCGCGCTCAACTGCCAGGCCGAGTCGCTCCATTGCGCCGCGTATCTCATTCTCGGCGGACCTGCCGAAACGCCCGACACCATCCGGCGGACGCTCTCGGTCTCCAGGCGCCTTCCGCAGACGGTGTTCTTTCCCTTCACCGGCATACGCGTGTACCCGGGCACGCGCGCCCATCGTGACATGCTCGCCTCCGGCGCCGTCAGCGATGAAGAGGCATGCCTTGAGCCGGTCTTCCGGTTTGCCGAGGGTCTTGACGATTCCTCGGTCATGGCTATCGTCGAAGACGCCGTAAACGGGCGCGGCAACTGGGTCCTGCCTTCCTCTTACGCCAGGCTTGACCCTATTGTCCGATACCTCAGACAGGCCGGACACGCAGGCCCGCTTTGGGAATTTCTGCTGAATGCGCCGCAGAGTCCGCGACGTTCGGCCGGGCAGAGGACCGCAGGAGTGTCTGGCAATGCCGATGATTGAAAAACTGCTGCCGCATCGCAGCCCCATGGTGATGATCGACTCCGTCGAGGGCACCGGGGCGGACTCGGCCCGCGCGTTGCGCGTATTCGGCCCGGATGACTACGGCGTCCACGACGGGCTCGTGCTTGAAGAGGTCCTCGTTGAGTCGCTGGCGCAGACGGTCGCGGCCTTTATGGGGCTGGCCTCCGTCGCAGCCGGCCGGGCCCCGGCGGCGGGCATGCTCGTCGGCGTCAATGACATGCGCTTTCACGACGAAGTGCCTGCCGGAGTGCAGGTGGTCTTTGAAGCCGTCATCACCCGAAGGCTGCCGCCGTTCTTTCTCGCCGATGGAAAGGTGACCGTGGCCGACAGGGTTGTGGCCGAAGGCTCCATGAAATTTCATATCACGGAGAGCGACGTTGAGAAAATGGCTTGAACCTCCCGAAGGCAGCTACCTCCGGCACGAGGTCGAGGTCGACGTCAGGTTTCAGGAAGTCGACCCCCTGCAGGTCGTGTGGCACGGCCATTACGTGACGTATTTTGAGGATGCGCGAGTTGCGTTCGGCCGTCGCTACGGCATCAGCTACGAGCAGCTTCGCGCGGCGGGCCTTGCCGCGCCGATAGTGCGCCTCGAATGCGACTACCTCGCTCCAGCGCGCTTCGGCGACGTGCTTGTCATCTCGGTGCGCCTCTACAGACGAGAAAGCGCAAAGCTCGATTTTCTCTACACGGTATCGCGAAAGGCCGATTCCGCCGTACTGGCGGTCGGTCGGACGCTCCAGGTATTCTCCGACGTTGAGGGCAACATGGTTCTCACTACGCCGGCTATCCTGCGGGACACATACGACAAGTGGGCCGCCGAGATGATAGATGAATAGCCGCGTCGCAATCGCAGGCATGGGTCTCGTGACCGCGCTCGGCGCGGGCGTAGAGGCCAACTGGTCGGCCGTCCGCTCCGGACGCTGCGGCCTGACGCCGCTTGAAGGGTTTTCTTCGACGCGATATCTGGCCGATGTCGCCGGCCGCGTGCCGGAGGACGTCGTTTCAAGCGCTGCCGGCGAGTTGCGCTCGTCCGAAAAGAGCCGCGCCCTCGCCCTCGCCGCGGCCGCTGCGCGCGAAGCTCTCGCCGGTCTGCCTCGTGAAACCGCCCGCGACGCGATACTCGTTCTATCGACGACTAAGGGCGATATTGCCTCCCTTGAAACCGCCGTCATCGACGGTGACGCTGACACGGCCCGCCGCGCCCTGCCCTGGCAGCTTGCCCGCGCGCTTGCCGCCGAGCTCGGCCTTGGCGAATCGGTTGCCGTCTCAAACGCATGTGCATCCGGCCTCGTGGCCGTCTGGCACGCCGCGCGTCTCCTGCACGGTGGCCGCTTTCGCGCAGCCGTCGTCGTCGGCGTCGATATTGTTTCGCATTTTGTGCTTGCCGGGTTTTCCAGCCTTGCGGCTTTGAGCAAGGGCCCATGCCGCCCTTACGATGCCGCAAGAGACGGTCTTAGCCTCGGCGAAGGCGCCGGCGCGCTCGTCCTGGTGCGGCCCGACAGCGGTGCGCCCGCCCGCGCCTGGGTGACGGGCCTCGGCGTTACCAATGATGCAAACCACATTACCGAGCCCCTTCGCTCCGGCCGGGGCCTTATCGCCGCCGTCAAAGCTCCTCTCGAAG
>CALMGO010000585.1 GCA_937863625.1 uncultured bacterium | reverse complement strand
CGATAGCGTCAGTGACCAGGCGTCATTCTTGAGGTTCCTCGAAGGCATTCTCGGATGGCCCATCCGCGACCGAGTCAAGGAAATCGAAGATGTCGCTTACGGCTGGTCCCAAGAGGACCTTCGCGCCCGCGACCTTACACCGTCCCTTATTGGCGGCGGCATATGGCAGATACAGCCTCTCGACGCCAGGCAGCCGTGGGGCATATTCCTGCTCGAGTTCAAGAACCCGGACATCTTCCAGAAGGGCCGTGGACTAACTGGCCCGCTTCGCCAGGTGCTCCGCGGCCTTGTCCCTTCGCGCCGCCATGAACCAAGCCTCCCTTCGTGGAGACGTGAAAACCTCCTTTTCATCTGCACCCACAATTATGAGGACTATCGTTTCTGCTACTTCAAGGCCCCGCGCGATACAACGATCGCCCCCCTGGCCACCTTCGGCTGGAACCCTGGTGCCCCCGCGCGCACCTGCGCCGAGTTTAATCTTTCTGCCCTCACTTGGCCGGAGGACCCGTCTGACGCTGATGCATGGATCGCGAAATGGGCCTCCGCCTTCGACGTGGAGAAGGTCACCAAGCGCTTCTATGAAGACTACCACCGTGTCTTTAAGGGAGCAGAAGCGCTTGTTGGTGAGGAAACCGGCCTGAAAGACGAGGATCTCAGGCTCTACACCCAGATGCTCTTTAACCGCCTCATGTTCCTCCGTTTTGTCGAGAGGAAAGGCTGGCTCACGTTTGGCGGCTCCACATCTTACCTCCAGGCCCTGCTCACCGCTGGGCCCATAGGGAAGAAGTCCTTCTACCGTTCTCGACTCATGCCGCTATTTTTCGAGGGGCTCGCTGTCGAAGGCATGGGCAAGAGTGATGCCATCGGCGAAGTCCCCTTCCTCAATGGCGGTCTTTTCGAAGAAGGACCACTCGACAAGAAGGTCAAAGACCTCCCCGACACAATCTTCCCTGAGATCATAGGATGCGAAGGGCTCTTCTACCGCTACAACTTCACCGTCGAAGAGTCAACACCCCTTGATATCGAGGTAGCCGTCGACCCTGAGATGCTTGGCAAGGTCTTCGAGGAACTCGTCACTGGCCGCCACGATACCGGCTCCTATTACACGCCTCGGCCTATCGTCTCCTTCATGTGCCGCGAGGCCTTAAAGGGATACTTGGAAACGGCAACGAAGGCGGATACCGAGGCAATAGCGGCTCTTGTCGACGAGAAGGATGTCAGTGGTGACCTTACGACAGCCGATGCGCGCGCGGTCGTCGAGGCGCTCGATAACGTGAAGGCTGTCGACCCTGCCTGCGGTTCGGGGGCGTATCTTCTGGGACTCCTTCACGAAATGCTCGCCATCTACGACTCTCTCTACAACAAAAGTCTCCGCCGCGACTCGCGCTCTCTCTACGAACTCAAACTCCATATCATCTCCAACAATCTCTACGGCGTTGATATAGACCCCTTCGCCACTAATATCGCGATGCTTCGCCTCTGGCTCTCCATAGCGGTCGAATCCGATAAGCCGCTCGCGCTTCCCAACCTCGACTTCAAGATCGAGACCGGGGATGCGCTCCTCGGCCCCGACCCACAGGGCCTCCCTGACCTCATGCTATTCAGCCTCCGACGCAGAGCGGACAAACTCATCCAACTCAAGGATGAGTACCTCACTGCGCACGGAGAGGCCAAACGAGCTCTCAAGGACCAGATAAGAGAGGAAGAGGCGTACATAGTATCTGAGCAGCACATTTCACTTGGCGCGAATGTCATCGACTGGCGCATACAGTTCGCCGAAGTTTTAGGGAAGAAGGGCGGCTTTGACATAGTCCTGGCTAATCCCCCGTATGTCCATGCTGGGCTGATAAAGGAATATAAACCGTCACTCAGGAAACTTTACCCACAAATATATACCGGCAAGGCTGATCTTTACTGCTACTTTTATGCCCGCGCCATACAGCTCCTTAGGCTAGGAGGCATGCTAACATTCATATCGTCGAATAAGTGGTTTCGAGCGGCGTACGGCAGCTTGCTTCGAAAGCACGTTAGTGATTCATGTGATCTGCGGAGCATAACCGACTTCGGAGAGCTGCCTGTTTTCGACAATGCCGCCACATTCCCCATGATCTTTGTAGCCCAAAAGCGGCCGCTTTGCACGACGCCCACAGACGCCACGGATATGCGCTGTTGCATTACGGCTTATACGCAGGTGAAATCTTTATCACCGCCCTATCCTGACATCTCGATGCTGATTACCGCCGCCAGCATATCCTTGCCTTACAAGAGGCTCCAAGGATCGGATTGGGTCTTGTCGGCATGTGACTCGGCAGAGCGCCTCAAAAGGATGAAAGCGCGAGGGGTACCTCTTGAGATAGCATGCGCAGCAACAATATACTCGGGCATTAAGTCAGGATGCAATGCCGCATTTCTGATAGACCATGAGACTCGACAGAAATTGATCTCTAGCGACATCCGCTCCGCCGATGTTATCAAGAAGTTCGCGCGTGGCGATGATGTTCGCAAGTGGTGCCTGCACGATAGACGGCAGTACATCATTTACACCCCTCCCGGAACAGATATTAAACAGTACCCCGCCGTAATGAATTACTTGGCACACTTCAAGCGGCAGCTGCAAGCACGAGCTGTACCGCAGCCTTGGTGGGAACTCCAGCAGGCCCAAAACAGGCGCAATGTGTGGCTCGATGACAAGATCGTTTTTCCAGACATCGCAAAGGAGCCACGCTTCACACTAGATACAGCACGATGGTACGTCGACATGACAGCGTTTGTTCTCCCTGTAGCCGATCTATACATTCTCGGTGTCCTTAATTCATCATCCGTCTGGGAGTATCTTGCAGAAACTGCTGCAGTATTGGGCGATGCCTCTCAAGGCGGCAGGATACGGCTCAAGCGCCAATACTTGCGGAGTCTGCCCATCCCCGACGCCCCTCCCGCGCCACGCGCCGCAATAAGCGCACTCGTGTGCAAGTGTCTCGACGCCAAGGGCGTTGATTGCGAGGCATGGGAAAAGGAAATAGACGAGCGCGTTGCCGCGCTTTATGGCCTGTAAACAAGGGGGATTGACATGGTTGCTGAAAAGAAGAAAGTCAAGGGCAAGAGGGTCTACGTCACATTCCTGCACGATGACACGATTGCGATTCATCCGTCAAACTGCAAAGGCGACCGCTACAGGATGCGAAACGACGGGAGTATTCACATAAGCAAAAACACCACTGCGCCCGAATTAGGCAAGAGGATATTTGAAGTTCTTAAGTCCTGTACGGTGTGAGCGGGTCCGCAGGGACTATGACATCGCGGCTAGACCGACAGCACACAGAAACATGGGGAAAAGGGGACATTCTACTTTTTCTCCTGGACTAACTGCGGTCAGCCACCATTTATTGCTTGCCCCCCTACAGCCTCCAGCCTTGCTGTGGCCTTTTACTGTCTACTGTCCCGACGTGTCGGGATTCTTCGTGCCCCCGTGCCGGAGTAGGATTCATCATTGCATTTGGCCCCTCTTTTCGCTTTCAACCCCGCCTCGCCCTTGGTACGATTCACATGATAAACAGGTGTCTTCCTTCTCAGTGCAGGGAGGGTCTCGCAATGTTCGACGAACTGCGCGCCAAAATAACCCCGGAAATATCGGCACCCCTGGCCTTCGAGGAACTGCGCCGTCTCCAGGAGATCGACCGCTACTTCACCTTTTCAGCGTTTGACAAGAGCGCAGCTCACCTGGCGGCCCGGTGGAAATCCTTTGGCCTCCGCTCGGCCAAGGTCGAGCGTTTCGCCGCCGACGGCCGCACGACGGCCGGCTCATGGGTCATGCCATGGGCCTGGGACGTAAACGACGCCACCCTCACCATCGAGGCCCCCGAAAGCCTTCGCGGTACGCTTGTCTGCCGCTACCGCGAAAACCCCACTTCGCTTGCCATGTGGTCCGGCCCCACCCCGCGTGACGGCATCACAGCCGAGGTCGTCCTCGTCGACGACGCATCCACCCCCGCGGCCCTCAAGTCCGTCAACTTGAAACGGCGCATTCTCCTCACGTCCACGCGCCCGGCTTTCTGCAAGGGGCACGCCGCCTCCGCAGGCGCGCTCGGAATCGTGAGCGATTCGTCGCCAGAGCGTCTTGACCTGCCGGATGCCAACTTCTGGAATAACGCCTTTTCCGACGACCCGGGCGGCTGGGGTATCAAACTCGACGAGTCGAAGATATTCGCCTTCAATATCTCGCCGAGAAAGGGGGCATGGCTGCGCCGCCTTCTCGCCGAAAACGGCTCCCTGAAACTCCGCGCCACCGTCGACTCTTCGTTATACGCAGGCACGCTCCCTGTCGCCACCGCCGTCATACCAGGCGTCAGCCGCGCCGAGGAGGTCCTCGCCATCGGTCACGCCTTTGAACAGGGCGCCAATGACAACGCCTCCGGCGTGGCCGTCATGCTCGAGGCCGCGCGCGCACTTTCGACCCTCATCGACTCCGGTGTTCTCCCGCGCCCGCGCCGCACCATACGTTTCCTCGCCACGAGCGAATGCTACGGGACCTTTGCCTATGCCGAGCGTTTCCCGCAGCGCCTCCAGAATACCGTCGCCGCCATCTGCCTCGACCAGATCGGCGAAAGACAGGACCTCTGCCGCTCTGTCATGGCGCTCCACCGCCCTCCGGATTCCAATCCCTCTTTCGCCACGGCCCTTGCCGAGAGGCTCGCAGACGTCATCTTCCATGCGTGGCGTCCATGGTTCAGCTGGGTTCCGCGCCCGTATTCCACTACCGACAACGTCGTGGCCGACCCTGCTATCGGGGCGCCTTGCGTTTTCATCGGCCAGTATCCAAAGGACCTCTTCTGGCACACCAACGCCGACACGCTCGACAAGGTCGACGTCGAGGCCCTCGGCAAGGTTGCCGAGTTCACGGCGTCATATCTCTACATCCTCGCCGCTGCAGGCTCTGTTGACGCGCTCTACTTTGCCGCGCTTGCGGGGGCGCGCGCCAAGGCCGTCCTCAACCGCGCCGCTGCGTTGACGCTTGAGGCCTGCCGTGACGGCCGCATGGACGCTGATACCGCGCGAGCGCGCATGCTCTATACGTGTGACCTTGGCGCCCGCGAGATTCAGTCCGTTCGGTCTCTTCTGGCGCTCAAGGAAGCGCAGTCCATACGCACCGAAGTCGCCCAGATGACGGGCAATATCGAGGCCGAAGGCCGCCGCTACGCCGACGAACTGGCGCGACTGCTTACCCAGTGCGGCCATGCAAAGCCCGCCTTGAAACCCGCCACGGCCATTGCCGCCTCGCGTAAGCGCGCCGATGCGCTCATACCAGTGCGGAAGCATATCGGCTCCATGGCCCTCGACCTTGTGCCCCTGGACAAACGCGCAGGGTTCGAAGACCCTCGTTGGGATGCCGTTTTTACCGCAGCGCTCTTCTGGTGTGACGGCAAGCGCACTCTTGCCGAGGTGCTCGACCTCGCCGCAAATGAAACCGGCTCCGAGACGTTTCATCTCGTCGCTCTCTTCGAATTTCTCGCCGAGAGGGACCTCATCGAATTGCGCAAACCGTCAGCATAACCCGGACAGGCCCCCTGCGGGCCCCGTGAGAGATGATGGTGATTCAAAAGGAAAGGGGCGGCCCGCACCGGCCGCCCCTTTACCTTTGTGCCGGCGCCGTCGCCAGACCTGGGGGGAGCATTGAGAAATGCCGGCCCGGCGGCGACCCCGGCGGTACTATTTTTTCCTGCTGTTCTTCCTCGTAAAAAGGTCATAAAGAATCGGCATCACGAATATCGTCAGTATTCCGCTTACGAGTATTCCGCCGACCGACGCCATGCCTACGCCGTTTCGCAGTTCGGCGCCGATCCCGCGTCCGACGGCAAGCGGCATCATCCCGAGCACCGCCGCCAGCGTTATCATCACTATCGGGCGAAACCTCTCGCATGTCGCCGTTATCATCGCCTTGTGCCGAGGGATGCCTTCCGCGACGTGGACATTGAACTGGTCCATGATGAGTATCGCGTTATTGACCACTATACCCACCATCATCACGCAGCCCATTATCGCAAATATGTCAAGCGCCGTGCCCGTCGCCGCGAGCGCCCAGAATACACCTATGAGCGCCAGCGGCAGCG
>CALMGO010000584.1 GCA_937863625.1 uncultured bacterium | reverse complement strand
CAAGCGCCGTGCCGTCGGGCGGGACAAGCGAGGCAACGCAATCGGCCAGCAACCGCTGCAGACTTGTCAGGCGATCGGTGCCGACGGCCTTGCGGTTGACCCAGTATGAATCGTAATCAGTTACGCCGAAAGACCTGGCGGCTGATTTTGACGTGCTATCCATTGTGTTACCCCCGACGACTTGGATGAGGCGAATCTCCACATTCTAAGGGCCGTACGTCACCAGTCAAGCGAGACCCGGTTGCGGCGATGCGGAGGGTTTGCGCGTGAGAGTCTGTGTGGTAGAATAACGCAAGAAAGGGAGAGTGCGGGTGATAAAGACGGTATTCATGCTGGAAAGCGAGGAAAGCGCATGCGCACGGGAGCGGATATTTCCGCACGTTTCCACATTTGAGCGGTATGGCGTGGACGCATATCCGATGGTAGCGCCTCCAAGCGAGCGCGGCAAGCGCAAGATGACGGACGACATTTCACATTTCGACATGGTGGTGATAGAAGGATTTGCGCCGCGTGCGGGCGATATGAAGAGGATGAGGGCGAAGTGCCGGGTGATTGGGTGCGACTGGTGCGGGGAGGGAGCAAGTGGAGGAGGGTTGCTGCGGGATTTGAGGCTACAGACGCTCTTGAACAGTGTGGATTTTGTGACGGTGTGGGACGCGGCGGGGGAGAAGTATCTTGGCGGGAAGCACAAGAGGGTGTATGTCGTTGGGGCCGAGGGGAGGATTTCGGAAGAAGCGATTTCTCAATGGGCGGCGATAATCAGGCGGATGCACGAGGAAATAAAGTCTTCGCGCGGGGGGCCGGGAAAGGTCGAAACGCCTTGACGGTTTTGTCTCGCGACCTATAATCACGGTAGTAACGAGGGGGCCTCATGCGCGTGAAGGTCAAGATATGCGGCATAACGAGGGTGGAAGACGCCCTTTTGGCCGCACATGCCGGCGCCGATGCCATAGGTTTTGTATTTGCCGAGAGTCCGCGGCGGGTAAGTGTAAACGAGGCGCGTCGGATAGTGGATGCGCTGCCGCCTTTTGTATGCACGGTGGGAGTTTTCGTCGATGCGTCGCGGGAAGAAGTACTGTCGACGGCGCGGGAGGCGGGGCTTCACGCTGTGCAGTTGCACGGTTCGGAGGGGCCTGAATTTGCCGAGTCGCTTGAGGGCGTATCGGTGATAAAGGGCCTTCGCGTATCGAGCCGGGCTGACGTGGAAGAGGCGCGGAGGTACAGGACGGGGATACTACTCGACAGCCGGTCGGCCGCTGGGATGGGCGGGACGGGCGAGACATTTGAATGGGAATACGCACGGGAACTGTCGTCGAAGCGGCCGATTATTCTCGCGGGAGGGTTGACGGTGGAGAACGTGGAGGAGGCCATTTCGGCAGTGAGCCCGTGGGGAGTGGACGTATCGAGCGGG
>CALMGO010000583.1 GCA_937863625.1 uncultured bacterium | reverse complement strand
CGAACTCGCCGCAAGCGTAGTCGAAAGTGACGTCGAAGTCGACCGGATGGAGGTCGAAATCGAAGAGGAATGCCTCAAGATGCTCGCACTTTATCAGCCGGTGGCCGTCGACCTGCGCTTCATAACGGCAGTCATAAAGCTAAACAGCGATCTCGAGCGCATCGGCGACCTTGCGGTGAATATCGCCGAACATGCCGCATGGCTCGCAGTGCATGAGCCGCTCACTGTCCCTGCCGGCATTCGAAACATGTCTGAAATCGCCCTGCGGATGCTCAAATCCGCTCTTGACGCCCTCGTCAACATGAACACATCTCTCGCCGCGGAGATATGCGCGCAGGATGACACTCTTGATTCACTTAACAGGGAAATGTTCCAGGATGTCGAAGACAGGATACGCCGCGACCCCGACAAGGTCGAGGCGCTTATCCGCATCCTTTCTATTTCGCGCCATCTCGAACGCGTCGGCGACCACGCGACCAATATCGCCGAGGACGTTGTCTACATGACTCAGGGAACCATCGTCCGCCACAGGCCCGCCGACCTCCCGGACGTTAAGCGCTCCTCGGCGCCACAGTAGCTGCGTCGCTGCGCGGACAAGCTGATCTGCGGTCCGAAAGCTCAGGCTGTCGCCGGGGCCCCCCAGTCCTTGAATATCACCACAACCGCCGCCAGGATCAGTACAAACCCGACTATGTAGTTCCACTTGAGCGGTTCCTTCAAGTACCACACCGAAAACCCGCAGAATACCACCAGCGTTATCACTTCTTGAATCGTCTTAAGCTGCGCCGCCGAGAAGTGAGCATGCCCCATCCGGTTGGCAGGTACCTGGAAACAGTACTCCACGAACGCTATAAGCCAACTGACGAGGATAACCTTCCACAGCGCTACCCCTTTGAATTTCAAGTGTCCGTACCACGCCGCCGTCATAAAGATATTCGAAATCGTCAGCAGGATTATCGTTGGCATACAGGCCTGTCCTCCCCGAATATATGACCGTTGTGACCGCCCCTACCGTGTAATACCGCTTCATTCTGACAAGCCGGCCCTCGCATTCGCCGCCCGTTATCGGTGCCGCCAAGGCTCAGGATCGATTTCAACCACCATCACGCCGCCCGGTTCTACATCCGCCTCGGCATGCACCATGCCGTCAATATCCTTGAGGGTCGTTCGTGTCACCTCGTCGCCGCCGGGCGCGTACACGACCACTTCTCCCCTTCCGCCGGGCGCCGACAGCGGTATCGAAAACCGCCTTTCCTTCCACCATCCGTTCCGGCACACGATCCCTATCTGTATCCCCAGCAGCATCTCCATGACAAATCCCGTCATGTCCGTTCTCTGCGCGCTGGCGGTGTAGCCGAAGTCGCTGTTGCCGTACTGCTCCACGATAATCCCGTCAATTCCCAGCGAGTCCGCGAAGTTCATCTCAAACGGCGATTTGCTCGTCGAGTAGTCCCTCAGGTACGGGTACGAATCCGTATGGTGATAACGATTGTTGCGCAAATCCCACAACTGCGTCCACACCGCGGGTTGATTATAACAATGCCTCCCGTCCATCGCCTGCGCCATGATTGCCGGCGTGGGAGTACAGTACTTGTGATATCGGCCGCCCGCCCTCGGATATCCTATCCAGTTGGTGTTGGCGCTCGTCTCATGCCAGTTCACCGCCGTCACGACGTTGCCGCTTCTGAGTATCCGCTCGACAAGCCTCGTCTCAGGTTCCGATAGCGGCCCCGAGCCCTTATCACCATCACGGCACTGCTCCCAGTAGTTCGGAAAGTTGCGATTCAGGTTAACGCCTCGCGGCGCACGGTTGTTTCTCTCCCACCCGTCCGGCGCCACCAGCGGCACGCACTTGATCTTAAGATTGTCAAGAAGCGCGCGGGACCACGGTAAGCCCTTTTCATACTCCTCGGCCAACCGCGCCATGTAGAGCGGCACTCCGTAACAAGGCCCCCATTCATCCGGATGTATCCCGCAGTCGACGTAAAACGTCGGCGCACCCTCCCGGCCCACCGTCAGGCTGTATATAGGCCTGCCTGCGCCTGACTTGCCCTCCTCCCGAAGCGTCAATCCCTTGTACGCCGACACGAGTGTCTTGAGAAATTCACAGTACCTGCCGTACTCGAATTGCGGCTTCACGTACTTCCCCAGAACTGTCTGCGGCCTGCCGAGCGCATTCGACAGCACGAGCCACACAAGGTTGCCGTCGTTGCCCAGCCTCTGTTCCGCACAGGCTATCATCGTATCGAAGGCCAGTATCGCCCCTCCGCCGCAGTCCTTCCACAGGATGACCGCTCCACCCGGGCCTTCCTCCCGGGATACGCCGGTGGCGATGGTTTCAAATCCAAGCCACTTCAGCGCGCCTCCGTCATCAACAATCCGCTCCTGCCGCATGAGTCCGCTTAGATTTCTTGCTGCGCCCCATGGGATTATGTCGCCTTTGGCCAGACCGCGCGTCACCGCCCCGTCCATTTCGATACGAGCGCCGAGACAGGAAGGTTCCGCCTCCACACTAATCATCCGCGCGCCTTGTCGCGCGACAAGTCGCTCCAGCGTCCCAAGCGGCATTACGATGAGCCTGCTCCGCGCCGCCTCTTCGACTTGGGCAAGTGTCACCGTATCATCGTCGTCGGCCGTCATTATGAGCGCATCACAATCTGCTCTTCGCATGGCGTCGCT
>CALMGO010000582.1 GCA_937863625.1 uncultured bacterium | reverse complement strand
AAACCGGCCGCCCCCTTGAGTATTACTTCGACTTTCTCAATATGTCCGGCATCCACCGCCCCGTGCGCCTCTACTGCACCGAGAAGACTTACCTCGACGACATCACCGTCGTCCCCTGGATAAAGGGCGCATCCGGCGGCGTCACCGTCGATTGCCTCGTCAAAGGTAAATACGATTCCCTCCGCCTCACCGTCCTCGACCATAACGGCCGCGCGGTAGCCGAGGTTTCAGGCGCCAAATCGTCTTTCAAGATTGCCATCCCCAAGTGCCGTTTCTGGAGCCACGAGAGCCCCTATCTCTACACCTTGAAGACCGATATTCTCTCCGCCGGCGCTGTCGTCGACGAATACCCGCTCTCTGTCGGCGTCCGGACCGTCAAGATCTCCGGCAACAAATTCCTCCTTAACGGCAAGCCCGTCTATTTCACCGGCGCCTCCCGCCACGAGGACTTTCCCGTCATCGGCCGCGGCGTCAACGAAGCCGTCCTCGTCAAGGATTTCTCCCTGATGAAATGGACCAATGCCAACTCTTTCCGCACTTCGCACTACCCCCATTGCGAAGAGGAGCTCGACCTCGCCGACCGCCTCGGCATCCTCATCATTGACGAAGCCCCCTTTGTCGGCGCGAACGACTGGATACACAAGATTTTCGTCAAGGGGCTTGTGGACGACAGGACGCGCAAGGCCCATCTCGCGATTATCGAGCGGCAGTTTCACCGCGACAAAAACCACCCCTCTGTCATCATGTGGTCTATTGCCGACGAGCCCGCCTCGAACGAATCCGCCTGGGTTGCGTATTCAAAGCCGCTCTTTGCTTTCCTTCGCAAGGCCGACGGCCAGAAGCGCCCCGTTTCATTCGCCACGACCTCTTACGATTTCCAGGAAAAGTCCGGCCACCTCTGCGACCTCATCCTGCTCAACCGTTATTACGGCTGGTACCAGCGCACCGGCCAGATTGACAATATCGAAGGCCCCCTTTCCGAAGAACTCGACCGCTGGTACAAGAAATACAAAAAGCCCATCATCTTCGAGGAGTTCGGCGCCGACACCATCGAGGGTTTCCACAGCCACCCGCCGCTCATCTTCAGCGAAGAATACCAACTCGAACTCGTCAAGCGCACCTGCAAAGTGCTCGACTCGAAACCGTTCGTCATCGGCGAGCACATCTGGGTGCTCTGCGACTTCGCCACCAAGCAGGACATCCGTCGCGTCAGCGGCAACCGCAAAGGCATCTTCAATAGAATCCGACAGCCCAAAATGGCCGCCCACTACCTGCGCGAACGCTGGGCCAAAAAGTAACGCTACCTGTGCCGACGGACTCAGGTGCTGTCGGGGACATTACGCAGTGGTGTCCCCCTGCCTTTCAGGTGCTGTCGGGGACATTACGCAGTAGTGTCCCCCTTCCTCTTATCTTTGCCTCGGCTTGTCTCCTGCTCACCTGTCTGGCGGAACGTCCCGACTTTTACCTCGCCTCTGGCGGGTGTCGGGACTCACCTGTCTGGCGGAACGTCCCGACTTTTACCTCGCCTCTGGCGGGTGTCGGGACTCCGCCCGTGTCCCCCTTCGTCTCATCTTTGCCTTCGCAGGGGCGTCGCTCGCCGCGCGCGGACCGTTATCCCCTCCATGTGTGGCACTGGTAGCTTGCTACCAGTGTGCGAATTCGTATGCAGGTCTATTGCTGTTGAGCAACGCCAAATCGACCGGCCGTCAGATAGGCTATGCCACTTGTCCTTTTCGTGGCTTGTCTGCCTATGGCAGACTTTGGTTAGCATGATGCCCCCCATGGAATAAAGTCCATGCCTCTGCAATTCTATCTATAGGCGCAAGTTTTCTTCGAATTCCACTGAATTAGTTGAATATCAGCACCTTTTGGCCGTCAAAGAGGCACTGGAAGGTGTAAAACTAATGAAATCTTGCGTACAATAACGCCTTTCGGCCACCCGGGCATCCCCACGAAGGTCTTGGCATATATGGAAGGGATTTTGCTTTAATACTTTGATTCGGGGGACGGTCTTATGAAGACGACTGCCGTAGCCTTACTCCTTCTCTTCGCGCCTCTCTGCCTTGCCGATTCCGAACCCGAACTCCTCTGGTCGTCCTACATCGGCGGTTCCGGGTTGGACAACGTGAACAGCATCGACGGGGCGACCAGCATCGACGGCCCAAACTCAAACCCGTTCGTTGTCGACTCCCAGGGTAATGCATTTGTCGTTACAACGACTGATTCGACAAACTTGCCTTCTGTTGATGCGTTCTACGATGGAGTAGCGTGCTGTTATATCACGAAGACCTCTCCCTCAGGCCAGTTGCTTTGGGCCAGTTACCTTCCTTCATACTACGCGATGCATATGCTCACCGATTCCGAGGACAACTTGTATATACTCGGCCGCACGAGCGCCGCCGACTTCCCCGTGGTTAATGCTTTTCAGTCTGCTCTTGCCAGCGAACCCTACGACCCCGCTCACCCAGAGCTTGAAACCTGCGACGCCTACGTCATGAAGATCTCACCAGATGGTCAGATACTCTACTCCACGTACCTGGGCGGTTCTCGTGATGAAACGATCGTTCATCCCTGTCTCGACAGTGGCGGCAACTTAATAGTCGCCGGATGGACAGCCTCCGATGACTTCCCCGTGTTGAATGCCTATGACGGCGAGTTCAATCCTTTGAGCCAAGGTTTCGTCGCGAAAATCGCCCCCGGCGGCCAGCTCATCTGGTCTACCTACATAGGTGGCCGTGAGGGATGGGGCGGAGGCGAGGTGACTACTGTTGCCTGCGACCCTGCCGGCCGCATCTATATCGCGTCGCGAACGGAGGACATCGGCCTGCCCATACCCGGGGGCTACACGAACTGTGGTGAGACCTATCTGGCCAGACTTGACCAGTCCGGCGTGGTTACATGGGCTACCTATTGCTCATCTG
>CALMGO010000581.1 GCA_937863625.1 uncultured bacterium | reverse complement strand
CCTTGACCATGGCGGGAAAGGGCTTTCCGCAGATGACGGGGGATTTGCCCGTGGCGGCCTCAAAGAGCTTGATAAACGAGCCTGTGTCGGGCACGGGGCCGTCGGAGGTGGGGCAGGTGACATCGGGGTGCGTGGCAACGAAGCGCGCCCCCGAGAGAAGCGCTCGGGCGGCGGTGCGGATCTTTTCATAGGTGAGCGTCGTGTCAAACCCGAGAAGGACCCAGTCGGGACTATCGCCGGTAATCTCATAACCGGCGAGGCGCACCTTTTCGACGAAGGACGGCGTGCCGAGCGGGTAGACCCTCTTTCCCGGTTGGCCGGCCAGCCACGCAAGAGTCGCGTCAAGCGAAGTGTAGATGCTGTCAAGCGCGACGGATATGCCGAGGCGGGAGAGTTTATCAACGTACTCCTCGGCGGTTCGGGAGGAGTTGTTGGTGATAAAGACAAAGGGGCGGTTTGAACTGGCGAGGTAGTCGAGAAACTCCCGCGCGCCGGGCAAAAGCGTATCGGAGAGGTATACGGTCCCGTCGAGGTCGAGAATGAATGTCTCGACATTTCGCAGGCGGGTCATGTCGGCGGCGTGAGTCACATCGGCATCCCGGTTATGCGGCCCTGGAAGACGAGGGAGTCTCCGATGAAGCCTTGCGTGTCAAAGACGGCGCGGCGGCTTCTGAGCTCGACCATTTTGGCGACGAGTACGAGGGTGTCGCCGGGCTTCACCTCGCCGCGAAACTTCACTGCGTCTATGCCGCCGAAGCCGAAAAAGCGCGTGTCGTCGCTCAGGACCTTGTGATAGTGGAAACTGCAGAGTTGCGCGGCGGCCTCGACCATCAGCACACCGGGAAAGAGAGGCCGTCCCGGTATGTGCCCCCTGCACCAGAACTCATCAGCGCCGAGCTTCCTGACGGCGACGGAGTAACCCTCGTCGAGATTGGTCTCGGCGATGTATGTCAACTGCTCCATCTCAAAGCGCTGGGGGTTGAATTTGCGGATTTCGTCGATTGAATACGCTTGGCGCGTGATGTCCACTTTTGAAATATCGACGAGCAATTCCCTGGGCATTTTTGTCTCCGGCGTTCGGGTGTTACGATTATCGCAGAGTACGCGGGAAAACGGGGACACGAACGGCCTTACGGCCGACATCATGTCCCCATTTTCCTGCCTGTTTATCGAAACGCAAGCGCGCCCATGCCGCGCGGGCGTTTCAGGGCCTGCTGTCAATCATCGCCCGGCAGATATCGTCCTGAATCGGCTTGGCAACGGTACGGTTGCTGCCTTTGAAGTTATTCATGATGATGCTGAAGGCGAGCGTTTTGCCGTTAGCCGTCAGGGCATATCCCGAGAGGGCGCTGGCACCGAGTATGTATCCGGTCTTAGCGCGCACCTTGCCCCTGTAGGCATCGCCGGTCAGGCGGTTTTCCATTGTACCATCCTGGCCCGCCAAGGGAAGGCTGTCCTTGAAAGCGATGATTTCGCTGCTGCGGTACATGTGTCGGAGGACCTCGGTCATGATGAATGCCGAGTATTTCGTTTCGCGGGAGAGACCGCTGCCGTCGGCGACATGGTAGGTGCCGGGTTGGATGCGGAGTTTCTTCAAGAAGTCGGCGACGCCGTCGGCGCCGCCCTGAAAAGAACCATGGCCGGCCGCTTCACGGCCGAGAGTTTTGAGTATCATTTCGGCGTAGAGGTTCTGGCTGTTGACGTTGCAGTAGCGGGCGACCTCGGCCAGTGTGATCCTGTTTACGGCGACGACCCTCGAGGGCGAGGACGAGACGGCCTCTTCGCGCCGCATGAGGCGGACGGAGCCGGCGACATTTATCCCGGCATCCGAAAGGGCCTTTTTGAGTGCGGAGGCGAGATAGAGGGCGGGGTCGTAGACGGTGAAGTTGTCAGAGACGTCGGCGCCGCCTTTGATGAAGTATCCCTTTGCGATGACGTTGTTATCGTACTTGCCGCGATAGAATGCGTAGCCGTGTTTCTTGCGGTTGGTGGTGGTGAGGACGCGGTTGGCGAGATTGACGTAGTCGACGGCCGGGTAGAAACGAAGTCCCGCTGGAGCGCCCTCGGCGGCTCCGGCGCTTACGACGACGTCGACGCAGTTGTCGTTAAATGCCATGGCCGAGACGGGGGCCTCATACCACTGAATCCACTGGTCTTTGGGCCAGGACTCGCACCAGAACTCCCTGTCGAAATACGTGTCGTCGGCGATGATATCGCCGGTGACGGCGTTGATCCCGCCTGCGGCGGCCTCCCTGGCAAGACGTCTCACCGGCTCCATGACGTCGCTCACCCAGTGCGTGGAGAAACTGGGATCTCCCCTGCCGACGAGGACGAGGTCGCCGTTTAATGCGCCGGCGGAGACACTGCCGCGGGCGACGAGGGTGGTGGTGAGTTCGAATTTGGAGCCGAGCATATCGAGCGCGGCGGCGGTGGTGACGATTTTGGCGTTACTCGCGACGCTCATGACTTCATCAGCATGGTAACTGTAGAGTACGGCGCCGGTCGAGGCGTCGACGATGCGGACGCCGACGGCGGCGCCTTTAAGTTTGGGGTCGCCGAGGAGTCGGTCGACGTTTTCACGCAGGCCCTGGGCGCCGGCAAGGCCACAGGCGAGTGCGACAATGACTGCTACGGCAATCGGCGTTTTCAGAAAGGCGTATTTGTTCATGGTTGTATGGAGGCTACCTGACCTGGATCACTAACACTAATACATCGTCCTGGAAGTAGCCTCCGGTGAAGTCTTTTGCCGCGGCGGTGATGGATTCGGCGAGTTTCTTTCCGTCGGCGCCCTTTTGCCCCTCGGAGATGATGGTTTCCTCGAGCCTTTCGGCGCCAAACTGCTCTTCGTCCGGATTGGCCGCCTCGATGAGGCCGTCGGTGTAGAGGACGACAAAGTCGCCGACAGCGATGTCCATGGCGACCACGGGAGGGTCGTCGCAGAAAATGTCGCCGACGCCGAGCATGCCGCAGCGACTTTCAAGGGGGAAGATTTTCCGTTCGGCCAGCCTGTACAGGAGGCCGGGAGGATGCCCCCCTCCTCCGCACTCCATCTTCATCGCTTCGAGGTCGAATCGGCAGGCAAGAAGGGTCATGAATATGCCGATGTCTGCGATTTCCTGCGAGAGGAAGTAATCGAGGCGGTGAAAGAGCGAATCGAGGGGAGCATTTGCGAGATAGAGCTGGCTTAGAAGCATGTGGGCGCGGTTCACGACGAGCGCGGCGCCTATGCCGTGCCCGGTGACGTCGCCGATGGCTACGTCAAAACGCGTCGAGGACTGCTCGATGACGAGGCCCAGGTCGCCTCCGATGGCCATGATGGGGACGTACGCGACGTCGATGGTGATTTTCTCCCGATGGAGGCTCTTGGGGACGATGGTCTCCTGGACACGCCGGGCGACGGCCATTTCGCGCTGTATGACCTGCTGGCGGTCTCTCAGGTCGTTGTAACTCTCTGAGAGCTGCGCGGTGCGGGTTTCGACGCGCTGTTCGAGTTCGCGGTTAAGGGAGGCGAGTTCCTCCATCTGGGCGCCGAGTATCTCCTGCGTTTCGTTGAAGTCGCGGGTGAGGATGGACACTTCGTCGGTGCCGGTGACCTCGACGGGCGTAAACCGACCGGCACGAGCGTCTGCTGAGGCGTTGTAGAGTTTTTCGAGGGGTCGGGTAATTCGAAAACTCACGAATACGCCCAAAACCGCACCGACAAAAAGAGCTGCGGCGCTGTACTGCGCCATCTGCCTGATGGTCGCGGCTACTTCGCGGGTGTACTCGGTTGCGGCGCGGTCCGCCGAGAGGATGGCAACCATGCGCCCCTCGGCGTCCCTGACGGGGGCGAGGCCGGTTATCCATCGGCCTTCCTCATCGGTATAGAGCGGCGTCACACAGGACGTCTCGCCGGAGACGCAGGTCTTGAGGGTATCGAGTATGGCGGCGTCGGCATCGTAGAGAGGGCCTTCATGGTCGAGGGTGGGCAACGCACTCGATGCGGCGATTCTCGCGCTGCCGTCGGCGGCGACTGTAAGCAGTCGAAATTCTCTGTTATTCGGGTTACGACCGGCGAGTTCGTCGAGGACGATCTTGGCGCGGGCGCGGCTGGGGGCGTCGGCCCCGACGGCGTCGGCAGCCTCCAGTAGCGGCGCGCCGTTTCTGACGGTGGCGCCGAGTTCTCCCTGGAGTGCGGCCAGGATCATCTCCGTATGCTGCGCAAAGGACAAATACGCGAAGAACCCAACCGCGGCCATTATCAGGAGCGCCGTCGAGACGGCAATTCTCAGCGAAAACGGTATTCGTGGACGCTTCAAGCGGGCGGCTCCTTATTGGTTGCGGTCACGGGATTTTAGGCGCACCAGCCCTTCGCGTCAAAAAAGAACCGTGTTCGCGCATTCATTATAGGCATTCGCGGGACGCCGATGGTTCCCCGGAGGGGGTTTTTCGCTTTTTTTTCGGAAAATCAGGAACACACAAGGTTTTGCAGACACTATTAGTCGATAAGTGTGTCTTTAACTAATAGAGTGACGTGAAGTGTGGTCGTAGCGGGAGCGCAGGCTGTGCACCCATGAGGTTTTCATCGTGGAGCAGGGTAGCAGGGGGAGGTTAATGAGGGTACTTGGCAAGGACATAAGCGTGGCGTTGCTTGTGCTTTTCGTGGGCGCGTATGCATTTGCGGCGCTTTCGGCGGAAGATGTGTATTTCGGCGACTGCAGGCACTATTCTCGGCCTGTGGAGATAAACGCCAAGAAGGTCTTTATGGCTATCCCGTCTTACAGGGAGATCGTGGAGAAGAGCATACCGGCGAACAGCGCACTTTACATGCTCAAGCTCGACGAAGCAAATAAGACGTTCAAGCGCGCCGTCAAAGCATATGCGGAGGAAAACATGTGCGACCTCGTGTGCGAAGAGGGGCGCATAAAGGGCGCATCGAACATTACGGACGAGGTAATAGCGAAAATAGAGACTGAAAACAGGAAAAAGTAGGAGTATTTTTTGCTTTTCCGGTGACCCACCGGGGTAATCATTTCATTTGCGAAGGGGCCCGGCCATACCGGTGAGCCGGGCCTTTTGCATTGGCACTTCCCCGCAGGCCGGTTTGAGGTCTTTGTCCCTCCAAAGTGCACATTTTGAATCTCTTTCGAGTTGATGTATATTCCTATTGCAGGTTTGCAGCACTTGGATAGTGTCTCTTGCGAGGGGAACGACGATGGATTTGATTCAATTGTTTGCGATGACCGTCGAGCGAAATGCCAGCGACCTCCATCTCAAGGTGGGAAGGCCGCCGCTCTTTCGCATATCGGGCAACCTCGTACCTGACGAAGTGCTTGCCCCGATTACCGAGCAGGAGCTCTGGGAGGCATTCGGCAACCTGATGGGGTCGCCGGCGATGGAGGCTTTCAAACGCGACCTCGAGGCTGACCTTGCGTATGACTACAAAGGATTTGCGCGGTTCAGGATAAACCTGTTTTTCCAGCAGGGGACGATGGGGGCGGTGCTCAGGCGCATACCACTTGAGATACCGTCGATGGAGGAACTGGGACTGCCGTCCGTCTTGAAG
>CALMGO010000580.1 GCA_937863625.1 uncultured bacterium | reverse complement strand
ATGGCAAACGGGCTCGGTAGGGCCTGCGGGTAGCGGCGGCCGATGGCGTTTCGCGTTGCGGGATTCTGGTTAAAGGGGTCGTCGATTTCCACGGGGCAGACGTCGAGACAGTCGCCGCATGCGGTGCATTTGGCGACGTCGACGAACCGGGGCTCGAGCTTTAAGGTGACGGTGAAATCGCCGGGTTCACCTTCGAGCTTTGTGACCTCGGCGAGGGTGAGGATTTCGATATTGGGATTATTGCCGATTTCGACCAGGCGCGGCGAGAGCATGCACATGGCGCAGTCGTTGGTGGGAAAGGTCTTGTCGAGCGCGGACATCTGTCCGCCGAGGGCGCTTTCGCGTTCGGCGAGGTAGACCTTGAAACCCGCCTGCGCGGCGTCAAGCGCGGCCTGCATGCCGGCTACTCCGCCGCCTATGACGAGAATGGAGCCTTTTCTGGTTCCGGCCTTTATCATCAGTCCATCCCGAAAATAGCGTCGATGAGCGGGAACGGCGTGGTGATGTGTTTCTTGAGCCACTTTTCCGCCTGTGGCAGGTCGAACGCTATGGCCATGAGTTCGGAGAAATAGAAGACGGGCACCTCGACCTTGTGCCGGAGCCTGCGCGAGGCCTCGAACTGCCGCATGTCGAGATTGGCATGGCAGAGCGGACAGGCGACGGCGACAGAGTTGGCGCCGGCGTCTTCGGCGCCGGTGAGGATTTTTGAAATGAGGTCGATGGCAACGGAGGGGGCGCTCAGGACGAGGTTGCCCCCGCAGCAGTCGACCTTGTACGACCAGTCGAGGGCCTCGGCCCCGAGGGCTCGCAAGAGGCGGTCCATGAGGACCGGGTTTTCGGTATCGTCGAATTTGACCGCCTCGGCCGGGCGCGACAGGAGGCATCCGTAATATGACACGGCGCGAAAGCCGGCGAGCGGCTCGACGACTTTCGACTTGATGAGGGCAAGCGTCTCGGGGGTCGCGAGTATTTCAAGCGGATGGACGACCTCGACGGCGGCGAGACGCTCCGCGGGGAGAGGCAAGGCGTCTTTTACGAGTTCGGTGTCGCCTTTTTCAACGGCCAGACGCGCGGCGCGCATATTGTGATAGCAGGCGGCGCACGGGACGACGACGGGCTTATTCATTTCGGCGGCCTGGGCGAGGTTTCTGAGGTCAAGCGCCAGGGCCGCGCGAGGCGCGGTGGCGTGGCCGCTCGTGGCGCCGCAGCAGTTCCAGTCGGGGAGTTCCTCGAGCTTGATGCCGAGATGTTTGAAGACCGCTTCCATGGACTCGGCGAATTCCGAGCCGGTGCCGCGAAGCGAGCAACCCGGATAGTATGCGTAGTCGGTCCTCATTTTTTCTCCGCGACGGAGTCTTCGAGTTCGAAGGCGGCCTGGATTGCCTTTTTGTCCTTGACGCCTTTGGGCAGAAGCGGGAGTTTGCCTTTGAAGAACATGGCCATGCCGAGCTCCATGTCGGCGAAGAAGTTGAGCGTTTTGAGTTTGAGCCAACTGATAAACGTCACCTCGTGGACGCGGCCGCGGCGGCGGATATCGTCCATGAAGACCTTGTGAAGCGTAGCGACGTCGGGGACCGCGGCGGCTCGGCCGGTCCGGACGGCAATCGTGCGGAGCGCATCGGCCACGCGCGCGAAATCGATGTCGTTGGGGCAGCGGGCCGAGCATGTATAGCACGAGGCGCAGAGCCAGATCGTCTTTGAGTCGAGCGCCTCGTCGCGGCGTCCTGCGAGTATGCCGCGGATGAGCCGCGCAGGCGGGAGGTCGATGTGTTCGACGACGGGGCATCCGCTTGAGCATTTGCGGCACTGAAAACATTTGGACACGTCGACGCCGCTTAGTCGCTTTATTTCCTGTGCGAAATCGGCCAAGTTGATTCTCCGTTACGCCGGCCCTTACGCGCCGAACTGCACCTGGGCCGCGCGGATAGTGTTGCTCATGAGCATCGCGACGGTCATCTGTCCGACGCCGCCGGGAACCGGAGTTATCCAGCCGGCGATGCTTTGTGCGGCGTCGAAGTCGACGTCCCCGACGGTGACTTTAACGGCTTTGCCCTTTTCGTCGATGACGGGCTTGCCGGAATCGTCGAGTTTGGGGACGCGGTTTATGCCTATGTCAATGACGACGGCGCCGGGCTTTATCATGTCGGCGGTTATGAGGCCTGCCTTTCCGACGGCCACGCAGAGGATATCGGCGCGGCGGGTGTGAAAGGCGAGGTCCTTTGTCGCGACGTGGCAGACGGTGGTCGTGCCCAGTTCTTTAAGGAACAATAGCGCAAGGGGTTTGCCTACGATTTCACTGTGGCCAACGATGACCACTTCGGCGCCTTCGATTTTGACGCCGGTCGATTTTGCAAGTTCAAAGGCGGCCCTGGCGGTCGTGGGGGCCATGCTTTCGTCGGCGAGCACCACGGCACCGAGGCTGGCCGGCGATACGCCTTCGACGTCCTTTTTGGCGTCGATGAGGCGCTGCGCCCTTCTCCCGTCGAGTCCCGCGGGAAGCGGCATCTGGAGGATGATGCCGGTCACGGCAGGGTCGGCGTTAATTTTTGCGATCTCGTTTTCGAGGTCTTCCTGCGAGATGTCCTCGCTCAGCGTCACCGGTGTAAAGTCTATGCCGAGGGCGCGGCAGGCGTTTTGCTGCATTTTCATGTACATGCGGCTGGCGGGCACATCGCCGACGAGTACAGGGACCAGATGCGGGACTCTGCCGCCGGCGGCGAGGGAGTCGAGACTTTTCTGGAGCGTCTCGGTCACCTGGGCCGCAAGGGCTTTGCCATCAATGAGTTGGGCCGACATGAATATCCTCCGCAGAAGAAATCGGCCCGTCTCTCGGTTGTCAAGACAGGCCGCCGGTAAAAGAAAACGCCATTGGCCTTTCTTCGAAGCGTCTCAGGATACACTCGGGCGGCTTTATGTCAACGGCAAAAAGCCCATGCAGGGGACGCCGGCGGCGGCGTTTTCAGGCTTTGTCAGATGCTTTGGAAGCGAGTTCGAGGCGCGCGACCCTCTTTGCAGGCGACGGGTGCGCGGAAAAGAGCACTTCGTAGAGCCAGGGATGGTCCTTTTCGGCGAGGTTGGTCGCGGCGAGTTTGACGAGCGCCGAGGCGAGCGCAGGGGCTTCACCGGTGAACGCGGCCGCGTATGCGTCGGCTGCGAACTCCATCTGTCTTGATATATAGTTCACAATCGGGTTAACGATGAAGAACAGCCCCGTGAAAACAAGAACGATGAGCGGGAAACCGGCCACGTCGCTCACGCCGGAAAGGCCGAGCGACTCGACGGACATGTAGAGCACCCCCGCGGCCAGTACAAATCCGACAAACGAAATGAACATCGCCGCGGCAAAGAGCAACTCGCTGTGGCGGCGCTTGAGGTGGCCGAGTTCGTGGGCGACGACGGCCTCGATTTCTCCGGGGGCAAGCACGGCAAGGAGCGTGTCGCTCACGAGTATCTCTTTTGACTTGCCCAGGCCGAGGACGGCGGCATTGGCGCGGCGGGTGTCTTGATCGAGTATTATGCGCTTGACGGACTCGACCTGGAAACCCGCGCGCGTCACGAGCGCTTCGAGGCGGGTCTTGAGGTCGTCGTCGGCCAGTTCGCCGCGTTTATAGAAAATCGGCAGCAGGATTCGTCCGCCGAAGCGGTTTATCACCAGCGCAAAGACTACGTATCCCACCCACGCGAGAAGCCACCAGGCCCTGTCGAAGCGACGCAGAAAATAGTAGAGCAGACTCCCCGCAAATACGACCAGGACGGCCGAGACGAGATACTTCTTTGCCTGGGCCCACATCCAGCGGCGAAAGCGCTGTTTGGAGAGGCGAAAGCGCCTTTCGACCACGTATCCGCGCAGGAATGCCACCGGGAAATGCGCGACGTGATAGAGCATCGTGAAAAGAAAAAGATACCATCCGACTGTGACCCATTGGCCGCGCGTGGGACTGGAGACCAGGTCGCGCAGGCCGATGGAAAGCCCCCTCAGCATAACAATGAGATACCCCAACCCTACGACGAAACTGGCAATCGCGAGCATTACCTCCTGCCTGCGAAGCGAACGGGCCGCCTTTTCGACGGCGTCGAGGATTTGCTCGTCTGTGCGCGGTTTTTCCGTCATCTAACCCTCCGGATGCTCAATTAGACTATATTACAGGCAGCGGCGGCGTTCAATCTAAAACCGCTGCAGGCGGGCGCGGAACGCCACGGGGAGGGCGTAGTTTTCTTGACAATGACGCCATGTGCCCTTGTAATAAGTGTGGACAGTTGGCCCTATGGGGGTGCGCCATGACGATTTCCTACGATGCGAAATCCTTTATCATCGACGGGCACAGGGTGTGGGTCGCCGCCGGCGCAATCCACTATTTCCGCGTGCCACGCGAGCTCTGGCGTGACCGACTCCTCAAACTCAAACGCGCCGGGCTCAATACGGTAGAAACATACGTCGCCTGGAACGCGCACGAGCAGGTTGAAGGCAAATTTGATTTTACGGACAATCTCGACCTCGACGCCTTTATCACGCTTGCCGAGGAAATGGGCCTCTGGGTCATCGTGAGGCCCGGCCCCTATATATGCAGCGAGTGGGACAACGGCGGCATACCGGCGTGGTTAAACGCCAAGCCCGGCGTCAGTCTTCGCATCGCAAACAGCGTCTATCATCACTACACAAAGCTGTGGTTCGAGAAGCTCATACCACTTGTCGCGGCGCACCAGGTGACTCGCGGCGGGAAGGTGATTTTAGTGCAGGACGAAAACGAGTACGTCTTCAGAAACCGGCCCGGGGGGCGCGACCATCTCGTATTTGTGCGCGACCTTCTCAGACGACTCGGCATCGAAGTGCCCATTGTGGTGTGCAATTTCCTCTACGAACGCATCGCGGACACTATCGAGTGCTGGAACTGCTGGGACAACGCAGGCAACGCCATCGAGTCGCTTCGCAAGGCGCAGGCCGACGCACCGAAACTCATT
>CALMGO010000579.1 GCA_937863625.1 uncultured bacterium | reverse complement strand
GATTCTCACCCTCGCCGCCGCTTAAATGTGTCTTGCTTTTTGGGGGCCACTACGGCGCGCAAGAAAGAAGCGGAGAGCTGACTCCGGAGGGAGGACAGTACTGACATGCGCATTCGAGGAAATAAATGGGCCGCCGCGCTCCCTGAGGGGGAAGGGGGGTTCCAGTCTCGAGAGCATCAGCGGCCCGGGAAATAGCGCTATTAAGTGCGTTCCTTTACTAAAACAGCTGAAGATGCGGAAATGTTCCGAAAGATGCGGCGGAAAAAGCGGACGTTTCGCGCAACTACTTGATACTGGCGAAAATATCCTTCGACTTTGCCTCGTCAAAGGGCGTAACGAGCGCAATCACATTCATGCCGGCCTGCCAGGATATGAGGGTGAAGTCCTCTTCGTGCATCATGGTAGCGGAGATGCCATTTGAGACAAAAGTGGTCCCCTTGCCCACGTTCATATTGGGTCCCGTGCACACGCAGAGTGTGACCGGCTTTTCGTCAATGGTATAGGCTGCGAGGTATATCTCGTTACCAGTTGGGTGTTTGTGATACGTTCCCCCCTCGATAACGGTACCCTCGTAACAGATCTCGGGCACGTTTATGGGGCGACCGGTTTTCCCCTGGAACCATTCCTCAAGGTCCTGACAGCAGTCGGCTGTCGTGTCAAGAAGCAGTTGCCCGACAAGGCGCATTCTGTGCTGCTCAATAACCATACCAGCCAGGGACGTCCCGGGAGCTAAGAGAGAGATACCGACAAATATGGCGGCAGTGAAAAAGGCAAGGGCGGCGACGGTTCGAAGGAATCCGGGGCGCAAGAAGAAGCCAGGCAGGATTGGGCCGGTCGGAGCGGCAGTGGCGGGGGACTCGAGGAATCGTGTCAAGACGGCATCAGCAGCCGAGAGGTCGGCAGTGACGGCAACCGCCCTTATTCTGCCCTTGAGGCAGCCCATGGCTTTTTCGTAGGCAAAGCACTGCCTGCAACTATCGAGATGTTGGACGAGTTGGTCCTGTTGACGCACATCAATCTCACCATCACAAGCGGCGTGAATGAGTTCCCTGGCTTCCCTGCAGTTCATTTAGGCGACCCTTTCTCCCCCTTGGGCAGAAGTCCTCTCTCACGCGCGTATTCGTAGAGTTTGTGAAAGAGCAACTCCCTGCCCCTTGATATCCTCGACCTTACCGTACCCAATGGACAGTCCAAGACGTTACTGATTTCCTCGTATGAGAGTCCCGAGATGTCACAAAGCACGACCGACTCGCGAAACTGGTCGGGGAGGCTGTTAAGGGCTGTGACAACCTCGGAATCGAGAAACTGGGAGAAGAACTTTTCCTGGGGATCGCCCTCACTGCGGCTGAAGACCTGATCGACCTTGTGATCGAGTCCCTCATCATAAGAGACTTTGGCGGGCTGACGGCGGTTCTTGTGATACCGGTTAATATATGCATTGCGCATGATCTTGAAGAGCCAAGCACGAGGCTTCTCGATCTCCTGTGATCTCTTGAAACCGACATATGCCCGCATAAACGTTTCCTGCAACAGGTCCTCGGCGTCGGCCCTGTTTGACGTGAACTGCAACGCACCGGCAAGAAGAGGGTCCTGGTGCGGCTTCACGAGGGCCGCGAACCTATCCCTTAACTCCTTATCACCGTCTTTGTGCGGCATCGGTCCCCCAAGGGGCTCGGAACCGCCGCACGTCAACGCAAAAGACATCGACGAAAGTGCACCGGTTCCGAAAATATTTCCATTACCTGTTAAATAATAACGGGTTACACACACTAACAGGACGCTATTAGTCCCCTTTTCATGGCCCTACCAATAGGCGTGTATTAATTGTAATGGCACTGTCCGGTGTAACAAAGGAAATTTTCCAAGGCAAGACAGCCGTACGGCGTTGCGGGCGGTGTCGTTATCAGATACCTGAGCCGACCATTTGGAAGAGGTCGTCCAGCGGCACCCTGCCGACGAGGATATAGGTGAAGTTGCCGCTACGCCATGCAAGCAGGTTGATGTCACCCTTGGTATCAACGCGCGCAAGTCCGAGTGCGGTCTCAGCCTCCCGGCCGGATACGGCATCGAGAGGGAGCCCCTCGAAGACAAACTCGGATATGGTAACGGCTTTGTAGCGGAAGGCGAAGTGTCCGACGTTTCGACTCTTGATCTCGCCAGGTCCGGCGCCGATCAGTTCAAACTGGTCGTTGTCGATGAACGGGACAGACGGCTGGTGGCGCAACGTGAAGAGCGCAAGCCTCTTGGCCCTGTCAGCATCGCTTGTGTACAGGAAAGTGGGGACCTGGTCTCGCAGGACGGCAAAATGCTGATTCACGGCGTCCTGGTTGAGCCCTGGAACCCGATCGCCGGCAGCAACTGGATCTACGA
>CALMGO010000578.1 GCA_937863625.1 uncultured bacterium | reverse complement strand
CCGCGAAGGTACCGTCCTCGCCGAAGACCTGCCCGTTCTAAATATCTGCGTTGTCCTCAGAGACCTCTATGACATGGACTCCGACGCCCTCCAGCAGTGGTACGACGCCGTCGCCCGCGTGCGAGGCGTCACCACGGCTGACGTGGCCTCCCGCGTCCAGGCTGCATGGACCTCCGTTGAGATGCAGGTAACCCGCCGCGTAAAGGCCATCCTGTCCGCCGACGGCGCCCGCGCCACTCTCGAAAAGCAGGCCAAAAATGAAGCCGCCCAGATCCGCCGCCGCGAGTATCGCCGCGGCCAGGTGATTTTCGAAGACGTCGGCTTTCTCGCCGCCGCCCGCGCTGAGGTCGCCTCCGCCGACCTGCCCGGCCTCGTCGTCGCTCAGGAGATGAAGCGAAAGTACCCCATCGGCGCTCTCACCGCGCACGTCGTCGGATACGTCAACGAAATCACCCCGGAGGAATGGGACCTCTACCGCTATGATTACGGCGGCGACGAACGAAAGCGCGTATTCTACCACGACGTCATGGGCCGCGCCGGCGCCGAGAAGCAGTTCAACTTCGAACTCAAAGGCGCCCGCGGACGACGCGAAGAGATCGTCAATGTCCACAACGTCCCGCAGAAAATCCTCTCCGACGAGTCTCCCGTCTCCGGTGCCGCCATACTCCTCACCATCGACCCCGTTATGCAAAAGGCCGCCCTCGACGCGCTTGAAGCCATTTTCAACTCCCCAGACGAACCCCGCGCCGGAGCCGCCGTCTGCATGAACGTCCGCACCGGAGAGGTCCTCGTCATGGCGTCCTGCCCCTCCTACGACCCCAATACCATCAGCGACGACTATGCCCGCCTTACCGATCCCGAAGGCCTCGGCCGGTTTCACCCATTTCAGAACCGCGCCGTCGACGCCGGCTACCCGCTCGGAAGCGTCTTCAAGGTCGTCACCGCCACCGCCGGCCTTGAGTCCGGCGCCATTACGCCTCAGACCGTCTTCACCTGCAACGGCGTTTTCAAACTCGGTCGCGGCTCGTGGAATTGCCACGTCTATCGCCCGCCTGCCTGGTTTACCCACGGCCCGCTCAATATGTACGAGGCGCTCAAGGTCTCCTGCAACGTTTACTTTTACAATGTCGGCAATAAAACCGGCGGTGAGACCCTCGCCGCATGGGCCCGCGGATACGGCCTTGGCGCCCCTACAGGTATCGACCTCCCCACTGAGACTTCCGGTAATGTCCCCATGTCTCGTTCCCCCGGCGACGCTGTCAACCTCTCGATAGGGCAGGGGGCTCTCCTCGTTACTCCCCTCCAGGTCTGCCGTATGTTCGCCGCCATTGCCAACGGCGGCACGATCCTCACGCCGCAGTTGCGTCGCGAGGCCCCGGCGGCTCCCTCTCGCGAAGTCGGCGTCTCTCTCTCCACGCTCGAGGCCGTTCGCCACGGTCTCGACCTCGTTGTTAACGAACGTGGCGGCACCGGCTTTCGTAACGTAAAGAGCGATCTTATCCACATCGCCGGTAAGTCCGGCACCGCCCAGGCCCCCCCTGACAAGGGCATCTCAGGCGACCATGCATGGTTTGCAGGCTACGCCCCGTTTGAAGACCCCGAGATCGCCTTTGCCGTCGTGATTGAGCATGGCGGGCACGGCGGTGCTGTTGCAGGTCCCGTTGCAAAGGCCATAGCCGAGGCGTATGTTGATAGAAAATCCAAGGGCTTCTCAAGGGTTCCACCCGAGGAGGTAGCCGCCAGATGAGCATGGAGTCTGCCAGAAAAACATTCGCCAGTTTCGACTACCTGCTCTTCGGCGCAGTCCTGGCGCTGGTCGCCATCGGCATCACCTTCATACATTCCGCCTCCGCCAGAAGCGGTGAATGGGGGCAGATAACGCTCCCCGTCGACTACGCCGAGCTTCAGCTCCGCTGGACGGTCATCTCCGTCGGCGTGTTTTTCATAATCCTCGTCCCGCGCTATACCCGCATTCGTTCTTTCACCTTTGCCTTCTATATCGCCGTGCTCATTCTGCTTGTTATCACGCTCTTCTATGGCGTCGGGCCGGAGCGTTCTCCGGTCAAGCGCTGGCTTCCCATACGCATCGGCAGCCACGATATCGCCGACTTCCAGCCTTCGCAGTTGATGCAGGTTGCGCTCGTACTTGCCCTTGCCAAGTACCTCATGTTCCGCAAATCCCCCGCTTTCCGCGAGGTGATCGCCGTCTTCCTCCTCGCCGGCGTTCCCATGCTCCTCGTCCTGAAGCAGCCCGACCTCGGAACTGCGCTTCTCTTTGCGCCTTTGCCTTTCGCCATGCTCGTCGCCGCTGGCGCGCGTCTTCGCTATATCGTTTCCTTCGCGGTCGCCGGCCTCGCCTCCGCGCCCGTCTTTTGGTCCTTTGTCATGAAGCCCTACCAGAAACTCCGCTTCCTCGCCTGGCTCGACCCCTACAAATTCGAAAAAACCGAAGGCTGGCAGTACATCCAGTCACGCATCGCCGTCGGCTCCGGCGGACTGTTCGGCCGCGGCCTCGGCCAGGGTACGCAGAACAACCTCAACTACCTCTCCGAGCGCCATACCGACTTTATATTCTCCGTCATCCTCGAAGAGTCAGGCCTCATCGGCGGTCTTGTCATTATCGCTCTCTACATCGTCATCATACTCTGTGGCCTCGGCATCGCCGCCCGCACCCGCGAACCCTTCGGCCGCCTCGTCGTCGTCGGTGTCGTCTCGCTCCTTGCCACGCAGGTCTTTGTTAATATGGGCATGAATGTCGGCCTTATGCCCATTACCGGCCTCACGCTGCCCTTCATCTCCTACGGCGGGTCGAGTCTCCTTGCATCATTCATCGCGGTGGGTATCATGATGAACGTTGCCGTCCATCCCGTAGTCGTCCTTTCGCGGGATGCTTTCTAATCGTCCCTGACCAAATGGACGCCCGATGCTTTCTGACGACTCTTTTTCCAGCCTTCTCGCTTCCGTAGAGCGACCCGCCCGCTACACCGGCGGCGAGGTCAATTCCATCACCAAGCCCTTCGACTCCGCCTCTTTTCGCCTTGCACTTGCCTTCCCCGATATCTATGACATCGCCATGAGTCATTACGGCTTCCAGATCCTCTACGGCCTTGTAAATGCCCGCTCGGATTCCCTTGCCGAGAGGGTCTTTATGCCTTGGGGTGACATGGCCGCCGCCATGCGCCAAGTACAATTACCGCTCTTTACCCTCGAATCTCGCCGCCCCCTGACGGATTTTCACGTCATCGGCTTTTCGCTCCAGTATGAGGCATGCTACCCCACGGTTCTTGCCATGCTCGACCTTGCCGGCATCCCGCGCCGCCGCGAAGACCGCCGCGCCGGTGACTTTCCGCTCGTCATCGCCGGCGGCCCCTGCACTTTTAACCCCGAGGCGCTCGCGGATTTCGTTGACCTGTTTTTCATCGGAGACGGCGAGGACTCGCTGCCCGCATTCATAGACCTCTTTGTCTCGCGTCCCGGCCTCTCCCACGCCGAACTCGTCGAAGCCGCCTCTCTGCTTACCGGCATCTATGCGCCCGAACTCTACTCTTCCTCCGGCGTCCCTCTTGCCGGTTTGCCCGCGCCCTCGCGCGTCCAGCCCGCAGTTGTAAAGGACCTCGACGCCGCGTATTTCCCGACGAGCCCCGTCATCCCCACCGTCCAGGCCGTCCATGAGCGCATATCACTTGAGATAATGCGCGGTTGCGGCCGCGGCTGTCGCTTTTGCCAGGCCGGGATGACCCGCCGCCCCGTGCGGTTCCGTTCTGTGGCGCGTCTGCTGGAGCTTGCCGAGGAGTCTTACGCTAATACCGGATACGACGAGATAAGCCTCTTGAGCCTCTCGACAGGCGATTATCCCTTCCTCAAGGACCTCGCCCGCCGACTCAACCACGCCTTTGCCCCGCGCGCCGTCGGTCTCTCCTTCCCGTCGCTTCGTGCGGACAAGGCGCTCCTCGAAATCCCCGAAATAATGAAAGAGGTGCGAAAAGGTGCCATCACAGTCGCCGCCGAGGCCGGCAACGATTCGCTGCGCACCGTGATAAATAAAGGCATCACCGAAAAAGGCATCCTTGACGGCCTCGCCGCCGCCTTCGAGGCCGGATGGAATCGCGTCAAGCTCTACTTCATGGTGGGCCTGCCCACCGAGACGCTCGACGACGTAGCCTCCATAGCCGACCTCGTCGAAAAGGTCCTCGCCTCCGGCCGCTCCATGCGTTCCCGCCCCCAGGTCAACTGCTCCATCTCCCCCTTCATCCCAAAGCCCGGCACCCCCTTCCAATGGGAGCCCATGGCCTCTCGCGAATACCTCGAAGCGGCTCGCTCACTCCTCTTCGACCGTCTCCGCCGTACTGGTATCAAGGCCTCTTTTCACAATCTAAACCGCTCCATACTCGAGGCCGCCCTCGCTCGTGCCGGCCGTGAAATCGCCCCGGTCCTCGACAAAGCCGCCGATCTTGGCTGCTCGCTTGACGCCTGGGACGAGTTCTTCGACTACTCCAAGTGGGTCGAGGCCTTCAATGCCTCCGGCCTCGATATCGAAAAGTACGCCTGCCGTTCCCTCTCTCCGGATGCCCCTCTTCCCTGGTCCCACATTTCCCCCGGCGTCGAGATTGCTTTCCTCCTTGCCGAGCGCGCCCGAGCGCTTGGCTCCCGCGTCGGCTGACGCCTCTCTGCCCCATCCGGCCCCACGGTATCCGCCGTGCCCCGCGTCCGGTGTAAGTTCTTTCCCATACTTTCCTTAAAGAATGCATGGCCCAATACCGATTTGACTAAGGGTGTGTGAATCTGGGCAGGGTTTATACCGGGAGGGTTCGTCCCAATGCTTCGTGCCATGTCACTTATAACAGTGTCTGCTCTCGTGCTGGCTTGCGCTGCCGGATGCGCTCTTTTTAGCGACGGCAAAAAGGCCGCCGAGCCCGTCCAGCCCGCTCCCGCCCAGCCGCAGTCGCGGCCCGGCGCCGACGTATTTGCCAAAAGCGCCATGTACAAGACCGCCACTGATGACGGCCGCGACGTCCTGAAGGACATGTTTGAGCCCATCCAGCCGGTCTTCAAGACCCGTACCTTCGGCGAACTCACACAGGTCTCTTTCACCCGTGTCGGCGGCGACAACGATGTTGCCGTCAGCCCCGCCGAGGACCTCGTCGCCTTCTCGAGCGACCGTCACTCCGCGGACCACAATATTTATATCAAGTCCGTCTCCGGCGCCGTCGTCGTCCAGAAGACCTCCACCCCCTTTGACGAAATCCAGCCCGCTTTTTCTCCCGACGGCTCCCGCATAGCCTTTGCCTCCAACAAAAACGGCAACTACGACGTCTGGATTATCGACACCCATGCCAACGGCGCCGCCGTCCAGGTCACCTTCGGCGACGAGGACGACCTGCACCCCTCATGGATGCCCGACGGCGAGACGGTCGTATACAGTTCCTATTCCTCGCGTACTGCCGACTGGTCCATCATGGCCTCCAACGTTCGCAGCGGAGAGGTCAAAGACCTCGGTCCCGGCAAGTTCCCCACCGTTTCCCCCGATGGCAAGCGCATCCTCTTCCAGCGCGCCCGCCTTCGTGACGGCTACTGGTACTCCATCTGGACCATGAACCTCGAAGGCGCCGACCAGACCGAGATTCTCGCCTCCGCGGACTGGGCCGCCATAAATCCGTGCTGGTCTCCTGACGGCCAGTTCATCGCCTTCGCCACGGTCCACAAGAGCCCCGAGGCCAAACTCGAAGACCGCATCTGGCGTGGCGACGACATCTACGTCGTCAGTTCCAACGGCAGGGAGCTCATCCAGATTACCGCCGACACCGCGCCCGATTGGGCGCCTTACTGGTCGCAGCGCGACGGGCGCATTTACTTCATCTCCGAGAGAAACGGGTTCCGAAATATCTGGAGCATCCAGCCGCCTGTCTACTCCGTTGTGGCCGCTGCAGATGCCTCCGCACAATAGGCCGGTGACGTCCCGATGAAAAAGGTAACAGCGTCAACGCTCATTTGCATTGCCCTCGTCCTCACCGGCTGTTCGTTTCCAGGCGCCTCCGAGCGCGCCCTCTCGAAACGTTATGTCTCTAACGACTATCCCGTAAATGTCACGCCCGGACTCTCCAAGGTCGCCCTTATCGCCGTCGACGCCACTATCGGCCGGCACATCGATCTCGAAGCGCTCTCTACGGCCTTCTTCGTCCAGTTGCAGTCCGTCGAGGGCCTCCAGGTCATGCCCGTCGCCGTGCCGCTTGCCGCCGTCGAAAGCCAGGGTCTTGTCCTGCCTCGTGACGGCCTCAAGCTCGCCGACGCGCTCTCCATCGACGGCGTCTTCCTTGCCGTCGTCACTGACTACAACCCCTATGGTGAGCCGTCTCTCGCTATCGGCCTCACGCTCTTCTCCCGTGCGACTTCACCGACGAGTCCCATCGACCTCGAGCGCGTCATCCAGGGAGGCCGTCCGCTTGAAATGCCCACCAGCCCCGACACCCAGCCGGTCGTTGCCGTCTTCGGCGTCTTTGACGCCTCGCAGCAGACCACCCGCAGAAAAATACAGCTTTACGCCCAGGGGCAGACCGCAGATGCGGTCGGCCTCGGCTGGGAACGCTACTACCGCTCAATGCCGCTCTTCATGCGCTTCGTCTCCTACGAAATGGTCTGGGAGATGTTTGACGAGCTGGAGGTCCAGCGCGCCTTAAGAATGCAGATGAAAAGAAGAAGATAGGGGGGTTCGTCCGGGCCCGTTGTTCCCGTTCGAAAAGCACTGCACTTGCCGGAAAGGATGCCGGTATGCAAACAGCTGCTTCAAGACGGTTTGTCGCTCTCAGATGTTCCGGCCACACCTTTGTCGTCTTTTTCGATGACACTTCCCGTGCACAGTTGTTAGACTATCTCCTGGACCTCGCCTCTGATCCGGCGACTCCTGTTACATGGCAGTGTGTTTTCGCCGTAATCGACGCCCTTGCCGCGCCGCGCCCCCGGCCGTTCGCGCGCGCTGGGCTCATGCGGTAGAAAGATAAAGGCTCCAAAGATGACAGCCTTCGAAAAAGCCCTCTCCGGCTTCATCTCATATATCGGCAGCACGAGAAACTACTCCCCCCACACTCTGCGTGCCTACTCGCGTGACCTCGAGGCCTTCGGCGTCTTTCTCATCGACTCCGGCCATTCAGGCGCCCCCGGTGAAGTCACCCGCCTCGACATACGCGCCTTTCTCGCCCATCTTCACGAGTCCGGCGTTGAGAAGAAGACCATCGCGCGCAAACTCTCCTCCCTGCGTTCGTTTTTCAAGTTCCTCCTCACCCGCAAGGCTATCGAGTCCAGCCCCACCGCCGGCATCCGCACTCCCCGCCTCGGACGCATCCTGCCCAAATTCCTCGGCGAGGACGCCGTCGTCCGCCTCCTCACTGCCCCCGTTGGCGACGATGTCCCTGCCTTTCGCGACCGCGCCATCCTCGAGACGCTCTATTCAGCGGGTATCCGCGTAGGTGAGTTGGCGCGCCTCGACGTCCGCGACGTGGATCTCATCTCTGAAGTGATAAAGGTTCGCGGCAAAGGTAAGAAAGAACGCCTCCTGCCTCTTGGCCGCCCCGCCGCCCGCTCCATCCAGGCCTATCTCGACGCCGTGCGCGCCGATTATGATTTCCGCGTTGTCGACCATGAGGCGCTCTTTCTGAACCGCTTCGGCACTCGCCTCACCACCCGCAGTGTCGCCCGCATGCTCGAGAAGCATCTGGCGGCAGCCGGTCTCCCCGCCAATACCTCCCCCCATACCCTTCGCCACTCTTTTGCGACTCACCTGCTCGACCGCGGCGCCGACCTCCGCAGCGTCCAGGAACTCCTCGGCCACGAAAACCTCGCCACCACCCAGCTCTACACCCACGTCACCACCCAGCGCCTCAAAAAGGCCTACGACTCCGCCCACCCCCGCGCCTGACGTTCTGGGTGGTTGCCGCGTGTCCTTGCCTCACTTCGGGGACACTATTTATAGTGTCCCCCTACCGACGCGTGCCACCTTGACTCGCCTGAGCGGAACGTCCCGACCAGTCGGGATCTGTCACGCAATTTGCCTTCGTATGCCGGGGCCCTTGCTTTTGTGTGGCACTGGTGGCTCGCCCACCAGTGAAGGCAATGCGCCCGGGGAAACTATTTATAGTGTCCCCCTACCTCTTGTCTTTGCTTTGCCTT